>NZ_WUJP01000750.1 GCF_009806515.1 Geminicoccus flavidas
CCCGCCGACGCGGAGCCGACGTTCCACTCGAGGAAGGCACGAGTGTAGATGATGTAGCTGAGCGTCGTCGTGGCCTGGCCGGGACCGCCGCCGGTGGTGGTGAAGATCTCGGCGAAGATCGAGAGGAAGAAGATGCTTTCGATCATCACGACCGCGGTGATCGCGCGCGACAGATGCGGCAGGATGATCTGGAAGAACATCTGGATCGGATTGGCGCCGTCCAGCCAAGCGGCCTCCTTCTGCTCTTCCGGCATCGACTGCAGGGAGGTCAGGAACACCAGCATCGCGAACGGCGTCCATTGCCAGGCGATGATGATGACGATCGCGGTCATCGGCCAGTTCTGGAACCAGTCGACCACCGGCAGGCCGACCGTGCCGAGCACCCAGGACAGCAGCCCGTAGACCGGGTGCATCAGCATGTTCTTCCAGACCAGGGCCGCCACCACGGGCATGACGAAGAACGGGGCCAACGCCATCAGCCGGGCGATGCTGCGGCCGGGAAAGTCCTTCTCCAGCACCAGCGCCAGGATGATGCCCAGCACGACCGTGACGATCAGCGACGCGCCGACCAGGATCAGGGTCTTGCCCATGGCACCCCAGAACATCGGGTCGTTCAGGAGCAGGGAGAAGTTGCGGAAACCGGCGAAGCCGAACCGCTCAGGATAGAGCACGTTGTAACGGTGGAACGCGTAGTAGATCGTCATCGCCAGCGGGACGATCATCCACACGAGCAACACGCCCACCGCCGGCGCGATCAGTGCCAGCATGGTCCAGCGCTGCTTGGACCATGCTTCCTTGGCTAGGCCGCACCCGGCCACCGCCGTCCCGCCCTGACCCTGCAGACTAGCTGCCATGGTATCTGTGATCCTTCCGCCGTTGCAAACGCGGCGGGGCGGCCGCGGATGCACCCCTGTGGTGGAGGTGCATCCAGGCGGCCGCCCCGACCTTTGAAGAAGAGCTGCGGCTCAGTAGTAGCCGGCTTCCTGCATGATCCGGTCAGCTGCGGCCTGCGCATTGTCCAGCGCCTGCTCGACCGTGGTCTGGCCGGCCACCGCACCGGCGATGGCGCGCCCGAGCTCGGTGCCGATCGCCTGGAACTCGGGGATCGGCGCGTACTGGATCCCGACATAGGGCACCGGCTTCGCGGTGGGGTCGGTCGGATCCGCCGTGTTCATCGCATCCAGGGTCGGCTGGGTGAACGGCAGCTTGATGTATTCCGGCTCCGCATAAGTACTCTTGCGGGTGCCAGGCGGCACGGCGGCCCAGCCATTCTCGGCGGCGACCTTCTGGATGTATTCCTTGCTGGTCGCCCAGTAGATGAAGTCCTTTGCCGCTTCGGCGTTCTGCGAGGTGGCCGGGATCGCCAGCGACCAGGCCCACAGCCAGTGATTGCCCTTCGGCACCGGGCCGACCGGTGCGTTGGTGAAGGCCACCGTGTCGACGACCTTGGACTCGTCCTTGTTGAACATGTAGCCAGCGGCCGAGGTGGCATCCATCCACATCGCGCAGTTGCCACCCGCGAACAACGTGCGGTTCTCGAGATGGCCGTTGCCGGTAACACCGGGCGGGCCGTAATTGTTGACCAGGTCGACATAGAAGCCGACCGCGGTCTTCCACTCCTCGGAGTTCAGCTCCGGCTTCCACTCCTCGTCGAAGTAGCGGGCGCCGAACGTGTTGCCCATGGTCGAGATGATGGCCATGTTCTCGCCCCAGCCGGGCAGGCCGCGCAGGCAGATGCCGTACTGCTTGTTGGCCGGGTCGTGGAGCTTGGCCGCCCATTCCTTGACCTGCTCCCAGGTCGGCTGCTCCGGCATCTGGATGCCGGCTGCCTCGAACAGATCCTTGCGGTACATGGTGAAGCTGCTCTCGCCGTAGAACGGCATGGCGTAGAGCTTGTCGTCGACGCTCAGGCCCGCCCGCACCAGCGGGAACACGTCCTCGATGTCGTAGTCGGCCGGCACGTCGTCGAACGGCACCAGCCAGCCCAGCTTGCCCCAGATCGGCACTTCATAGGTGCCGATGGTCAGGATGTCGTAAGCGCCGGCCTTGGTCGCGATGTCGGTGGTGACCTTGGCGCGCAGCTCGTTCTCCGGCAGTACCACCCAGTCGAGCTTCACGTCCGGATGGGCGGCCGTGTACTCGGCCGACAGACGCTGCATCGTGATCATGTCGGGATTGTTGACCGTCGCGATCGTGATGCGCTTTTCCTGCGCGAAGGCACTGGTGCCCATCAAGGCGACAGCCAAAGCTGCGCCAATCATTCCGACTTTCATCGCTCACCTCCCAAGTATTGGACGCCATCGGCGCCAGCGGTGGATCGTTTCAAACTTGAGCGCTTCTGGCAGCCACCCTTCTACAAAGGGCCGGCGGCGCGATCAACCGCCGCGTGGGGCGTAGCGGTCGCCCAGCTAGCCGCGCTTGACGATGTAGATGCCGAGGAGGACGGTCAGGATCGTGCAGACCCAGAGCGGGATGGCCTGCTCCAGGAAGCGCATCCACAATAGATGCAGGAAGATCCCGAACACGACCCCGATGAAGCCGCGGTCGAAGGCGTTGGTCTTGATCGGCAGGAAGCCGTCGCGCGCGCTCACTTCGTGGACGACCGGATGGTCCATCGCTTTACTCCTTGACCGCGCCGAAGGTCAGTCCGGCCACGATGTGCCGCTGCACGAAGCCCAAGAAGATCAGGGCAGGTGCCAGGGTCAGCATCGAGAGCGCGGCGAGTTCGCCCCAGTTGGTGCCGGTCACCGTCACGAACTCGGCGAGGCCGGTCGTGATCGTGCGGGCCTCCACCGAGGTGAGGGTCGCGGCGAACAGATACTCGTTCCAGGCGAACATCCAGGTGAGGATGGCGGTGACCGCCAAGCCTGGCTTGGCCAGCGGCATGACCACCCGGGTCAGCACCTGGAAGGTGCTGGCGCCATCGATCATCGCCGCCTCGTCCAGCTCCTTGGGGATGCCGTCCATGATACCCTTCAGCAGCCAGATCGCGAAGGGCAGGTTGAACACGCAATAGAGCAGGATCAGGCCGATCCGGGTGTCGAACAGCTGGAAGTCACCGAGCCGGAAGACCTGCGTGTACAGCAGGAACAGCGGCAAGAGGAACACGGCCGCTGGCGCCATGCGGTTGGTGATCAGCCAGAAGAACAGGCTGTCCTCGCCGGCCAGCTTGTAGCGCGAGAGCGCGAAGGTCGCGAGGAACGCCAGCACCGTGACGATCAGGCAGTTGCTGGTCGCCACGATGATCGAGTTCCACAGATAGAAGCGGAACTCCTCGTTCTCGAGGACCTCGACATAGTTGCCCCAGTAGAAGCCGTCGAGCAGCAGCGACGGACGACCGAACAGCTGCACGCGGGTCCGCATCGAGACCACGAACAGCCACCAGATCGGCAGGAGCGTGATGAGCGTCATCACGCACCAGACGACGAGCGGCAGGACGATGCCCTTCTTCTTCATGACGCACGCGGCTTTCTGGCAACCAGGCCGACATAGAGGAACCAGCACAGCATGATGGTCAGGTAGAGGGTCATCAGCGACATGGCTGCGCCGTACCCATAATCAGTCTGAGGAAAGACCACCCGCCAGATATGCAGGCCGATATAGCGCGTGGCGGTGCCGGGGCCGCCACCGGTAAGCATCCAGACCTCGTCCACCGTGCGCAGCGCGTCCATCAGGCGGATGAAGGTCGTGGTGATCAGCACTGGCTTCAGCAGCGGCAGCATGATGTGCCAGAAGATCTGCCAGCGGTTGGCGCCGTCCACCTGCGCCGACTCGAACGGTTCCTTGGGCATGGCCGAGAGACCGGCCAATAGGGTGAGGGTGACCAGCGGGGTCCAGTGCCAGATATCCATCACCACCGTGGTGATGAACGCCTGATGCTCGAATGAGCCCAGCCGGAAGTCGATGCCGAACCAGCGGTTCAGGTAGTAGGGCAGGGGACCCAGCCCCGGCACGCACAGGAGCCGCCAGGCGGCACCCACCGCGATCGGCGCCACCAGCAGCGGCAGGGTATGGATGGTGCGGAACAGCCCCTTGAGCGGGAAGTCGCGCATGAACAACTGCGCGAGCAGGTAGCCGATGATCAGCTGGCTCAGCACGACCCAGAAGGTGAACTGCAGCGTCAGCCCGATCGAGCGCAGGAACTGGTTGTCGAAGACCAGGCGGCGGTAGTTGTTCACGCCGGCGAAGACGAGGTCCGGGTTCGCGGCGAACGGGTTCCAGTCGAAGAAACCGACGAACGCCACGTAGATGAACGGCACGAAGCCGAACACCGTCAGCACCAGGATGGTGGGCGCCAGGAACAGCCAGCCGGTGACGGGTGAGCGCAAGGGTGCGTTCCGTTCAGCAGGTTCAGGGAACGAGCGGGCCGGGTGGCGCAGGACTTGCGCCACCCGGCCCGGGATCGAGGTCAGTTCTTGCGGTAGCCCAGGCGGGTCAGCTCCTCCTCGGCACGGGCAGCAGCCCTGTCGAGCGCCTCGTCAGGGGTGATCGAGCCGGTGATCGCATCATAGAAGAAGGGCGCGATCGCCTCGCGGAGCTGGCCGTGGAACGGGAAGGCCGGCGCGCCGGCGAACAGCTTCCCCTGGTCACGCATCAGCGTGTAGTAGCCGTTTGTCTTCTGGTCCTGCTCCTGGACGCGCGGGTCGTCATAGGTCGTCTGGTGGGTGACACGCGCGGCATTGACCGCCCAGTCCACCTGAACGCTGTCCTGCCCGATGTACTGCAGGAACAGCAGCGCCGCCTCCTTGTTCTTCGAGGAGTGTGGGACGCCGAACGCGCCGCCGTCATAGTAGCCGATATAGCCCTTGCCGGCCTCGATCTCCTCCATCACGCCCGGCGCCACTGGCGGAAGGGCGACGCCGACCTTGCCGACCACAGTCGACTTGGTGTCGTCGGTCGCGATCCAGGCGGTGTTCTCGCCATAGACGAAGGCCTGGGCGGCACGGCCGGCGGAGAAGCTGGCGGCGACCTCGTCCCAGGTGGAGCTGGTCGATTCCGGCGGCGCATACTGGAGATTGCCGATCCACCAGTTCAGCGCTTCCTTGGCCTTGTCGCTGTTCATGGTGCCGCCGTTCTCGACGGTGGCGGCCCAGGTCTCGGTGTTCAGGCCCCAGTTGTAGACGCCGAAGGTCGGCGCGATCGATTCGACGAACTCGTAGAACGACGCCGGATGGCCGGAGCTGGCCTGCACCGTGGTGCCCCACAGCTCCAGGTCATTGTCCTGGCCGTACTGGGTGAAGAACTCGGCGATCTCGCGATACTGCTTGTGATCCTTCGCCGGCGCGAGGTCCCAGCCATACTTGGCCTTGAACTGTTCCTTGACCGCCGCGTCCTCGAACAGGTCGGTGCGATAGAGGTACGTCTTGATGAACGCCTCCATCGGCATGCCGTAGAGGTCGCCGTTCTCACCCTTGAAATAGTTCGCGAAGGTCGTGAACTCTTCCGGCTTAAAGGTCGGAGAAGCGATCGACGGGTTGTCCTTCAGCGACTGGGTGATGTTCACCAGGAAGTCTCGAGACAGGTAGGAATAGATGATGTCCTGCTCGATATAGACGAAGTCATAGATGCCGGAGCCGGCCTCCATGTCCTTGATCGCCTTGTCGTACATCTGGTCCCAGGACGTGGTCTCGAACTGGATGTTGATCCCGGTCTTCTCCGAGAACTCCTTGGCCAGGACGTCCTTGGCATAGTTGGAGGACGGGGTGCTTTCCGATACGCCGCGGATCGTAATACCCTTGTAGGGCTCGGCAGCCTTCGCCCAGAAGGCGTCGTCCGCAAACGCGTTGAAGCTCGTCGTCGACATCAGGACGGCGAGCGCAGCCGCGCTCAGTAACCCACGTCGGTTCATTTTCGACCCCCCATCCTGCTCAAACGCTCATCTTTCGAGCGCGAGCGCCTGCCCAATTGGTGGGCGACTGTTCGCCCAACTGGCCGGCCAGGGTCAAGCGCTTTCGCATAGCAGCCTTGCAGTGCTCTCATCTGTCACGAGCTGATCGATCAGCCTGCCCCGCAGCACGGCGCGGACCGCTTCCAACTTTTCCAATCCAGCGGCAATCGCGAGCAGGGGATGGGGTCGCGGCAGCGGCAGGCTGGTCACCCTGAGATTATGCGGATGGTCGAGCAACTGGCCGCGCATGTCATAGACGAAGCCCGACAGTTCGGCGACGGCGCCATGGGCGATCAGGTCCGCCATCTCGCCGCTGTCGATGAAGCCGTCCGCCACCAGCGGCGCCTCCGCGCCCATCTGGCCGATGCCGCTGACACCCAGCGTCACCCGTTCGGCCAGTGCTTCCAGGATCCGCCACAGCCGTTGCGACTGCCAGAGATCCCGTTCGTCCGGGCTGTCCACGACCAGCGGCATCGGCATCGGCCAGCGCTGGGCGCCGATCCGGTCGGCCAGACGGACCACGACCTCATAAGGGTTGGCCGAGCCGCTGCGGGCGATCGAGCCAACCATGCCGATGATCTGGTGCTGGGGCCGCTCGATCGCTGCGACTTCCGCCGCCGCGGCGCGCACCGCGCGGCCGGCGCCGACCGCGACGATCGTCGGCACCTTGGCGGTGAGCACCCGGTCGAGCCGTGCTGCGGCCGCATGGGCCAGCGCCCTTCCGCCCACATCCGGCACCACGTCGACGCTGCCGATACCGTAGGTTTCCTCGATCCGGGCGCTCAGGCGCATGCAGGCGGCGATCGGATGCTGGATGCGCACGCTGACCAGCCGCTCCGCCAGGGCCTGGGCCACCAGCCGCTGCACGGCGGCCCGGCTCAGGCCGAGCGAGCGGGCGATCTCCTCCTGAGTGTCGCCCTTGACGTACCAGAGCCAGGCAGCGCGTGCCGCGAGTTCACGCCGTGGCTCGGTCGCCAGGTTGATGTCGTCCAACCATCAGCCTCCGCATTATTGGCCCCTTCTCTAGGCAGGTTCGGGCAAACGATCAAACAATGAGCGAACGCCCTGCATCGGCCCGCATGGTCGCAGTGCCGGCCGTTGCCAGCGGGTCTGCTCTGCCGGTATCTGCCTGCGGCAGGGAGGACGGATGAGGGTCACGGGAACCGGCTCCGCGACAGGTCTCTCGTGAAACGATCTTTCGCGATGCCGGCCTTGCTGGTTCGTCCCCGCGAGCTGCCCGTCAACGTGTCGACCCGGACCGGCAGCCCGTCGACCGACTTCGTGAGGAAGCAACATGTTCAAGCAGCTCTTCGACCTGAGCGGCCGGGTGGCCGTGGTGACCGGCGGCGGCCGCAACATCGGCCTGTCGACCGCCATGGCGCTCGCCGAGTTCGGCGCCAAGGTCGTGATCGCGGAGATCGATCCGCAGGTCGGCGAGGAAGGGCTCGCCGCGCTCCAGGCCAAGGGCTACGAGGCCGAGCTCCATCAGCTCGACGTCACCAACAGCAAGGCGGTCACCGCCTGCGCCGACGCTGTCGTCAGTAAGTACGGCCGGGTCGACATCGCCGTCGCCAATGCCGGCATCGCCCTCGGCTCGCCCGGCGAGCTCATGCCCGACGAGCAGTGGCACAAGGTGATCGACATCAACCTGCACGGCGTGTTCTACACCAACCGCGCCTTCGGCAAGCACATGCTGGATGCCGGCAAGGGCTCGATCGTCAATATCGGCTCGATGAGCGGCATCATCTCCAACAAGCCGCAGGAGCAGGTGCACTACAATGCCGCCAAGGCCGGCGTGCATCACCTGACCAAGTCCCTGGCGGGCGAGTGGGCCAAGCGCGGGGTGCGGGTCAATGCCGTGGCGCCGACCTATATTGAGACGGCGATGACCAAGACCGGGGCGGCCAACCCGGACTGGTTCAAGACCTGGATGGAGATGACCCCGATGGGCCGGATGGGCCAGCCCTCGGAGATCGCCGCCTGCGTCCTGTTCCTCGCTTCTGACGCGGCCTCGCTGGTCACCGGCCACGTGCTCGTCGCCGATGCGGGCTACACCGTCTGGTAGAAGGTCCCGGGAGCCGCGGCCGGCCGTCGGTATGGCGGGTGCCGGACGGCGCCCGCGCGCCGGCCCCGCTCGCGGATTGACGGCGCCACCCGCCGCTGGTTCCCTGGCGGAGGGGCATGGCGCCGTCATGTCGGGCCGGGCTCTCCGGCGGGTCAGCGCGGTTGCTGTTCAACTCCTTCATCTTCATCTTCGGCTTCATGCCGCTGGTGCTGGCCGGCTACTATGCGCTCGGCCGGGTCGACGCGCGCCGCGCGGCGCTGGTCTGGCTGGGCCTGGCGTCGCTCGTCTTCTATGGCTGGGGCGACCTGCGCCACCTGCCCCTGCTGCTCGCCTCCATCGCCGGTAATTTCCTGCTCGGCCGGCTGATGAGCCGGCGGGCCGAGGCGGGCCTGCCGAACGGGCGGCTGCTGGCGCTCGGTGTCGGCCTCGACCTGGCCGTGCTGGCCTGGTTCAAGTACGCGGACTTCGCGGCGGCGAACCTAGCTGCGCTGGGCCTGCCCGTGCGCCCGCCCGGCATCGAGCTGCCGGTCGGGATCTCGTTCTTCACCTTCACCCAGATCGCCTACCTGGTCGATTGCTGGCGGGGCGAGACCCGGCACTACCGGCCGCACGAGTATTTCCTGTTCGTCACCTACTTCCCGCACCTGATCGCGGGGCCCATCCTCCTGCACCGGGAGGTGATCCCGCAGTTCTGGCAGGCCCGGCCCTACCGGTTCGAGCTCGCCCGCCTCCTGGTCGGCCTCACCATCTTCACGATCGGCCTGTTCAAGAAGGTTGTGCTCGCCGATGGGGTGGCGCCCTACGCCGACCAGCTGTTCGATGGGGTGGCGGGTGGCGCCGATCCGGACGCGGTGGGGGCGTGGATCGGCGCCCTGGCCTATACCATGCAGCTCTATTTCGACTTCAGCGGCTATTCCGACATGGCGGTCGGCCTCTCGCACATGCTGGGCTTCCGCCTGCCGGTGAACTTCTGGTCGCCCTATCGCGCCGGCTCGATCATTGAGTTCTGGCGCCGCTGGCACATCACCCTGTCGCGCTTTCTGGCTGATCATCTCTACCGGCCGCTCGGCGGCAGCCAGCGCGGTGCCAGCCGGCACTATCTGAACCTGATGATCACCATGCTGCTGGGCGGGCTCTGGCACGGTGCCGGCTGGACCTTCATCGCCTGGGGCGCCCTGCATGGCTGCTACCTGTCGCTCAACCACGCCTTCCGCCGCTGGGCAGGCAGCCGCCCCGCCGTCGCCCGTGCACTCCAGCGCCCGCCGCTCCGGGCACTGGCGGTGCTCGTGACCTTCCTGGCGGTCGTGCTGGGCTGGGTGCTGTTCCGCGCGGAGAACCTGGCGGATGCGGGCGTCATCGCCCGGGCCATGGCCGGGCGGGGCGGCGGCGAGAAGCTGTTCGACGGCATCGGCCGGACCTGGCTGCACCTGCTGCCGCTCCTGGCGATCCTGTTCTTCGCGCCGAACAGCTTCCAGATCATGCGCCGCTACACGCGCTATCGTCCCTATGCGAGCGGCAGGACGCTAGGCAGGGCGGCCGCCGAACCGAGGACGGGGCAGGGGCGCCTCGCCTGGCGCATGACCGGGCCATGGGCGGTGGCCACCGGCTGCGCCCTGGCCCTGGCACTCCTGTCGATGCTGACGGCGAGCAGCTCGCCGTTTCTCTACTTCCAGTTCTAGCCGCATGCGCTCCCGCACCGCCCGGCACCAGGCTGCCCGGTTCCTTTGCTGGCTGCTGGCGGCCGTGCCGGGCACGCTCCTGGCGCTGCTGCTGCTCTGCTTCGGCGTCCCGGCCTTCAAGCCCTATCTCTACCCATCCCCGGACATCGCCTGGATCCGCGATCTCTACCGGCACAAGGATGCGGCCCTTGCCCCGATCCCCGGCCCCCGCCTGCTGCTGGCCGGCGGATCGGCAGTCCATTTCGGCTTCGACGCCGACCGCATCACGGCAGCACTCGGCGTCGAGGCCTTCAACTATGGTGCGCATGGCGGCCTGGACCTCACCTACCTCCTGGACCGGGCGGAACGGGCAGCACGGCCGGAGGACACGGTTCTGCTGGCGATCGAGTACCCGCTGTTCCGCACGGCAGCGCCGTTCACCGCCCTGCCGGTTTTCTACAGCTCGTTCCACGACAAGCGCTTCTGGCAGCGCATGCCGGTCCGTCTCTGGCTGGACTATGCCAGCCAGTACGACCCACGCCTGGTGCTGCGGGCCGCCGCGGACAATCTCACCTACTGGAAGAGGGCACCGCTGAGCGAGCGCGGGGGCGGCTATCGCGTGGCGACGGTCGATGCACGCGGCAGCGAGCGCGGCGCCAGCGAGGCAGGCGCGACCCAGCGGATGCGCCAGCAGGTGGCCCGGGACCGGCAGGTGATCCGGCCGCTGGACCGCAACTCGCCCGGCAGCCGCGCGGTGGCCGGGTTCGTGCAGCGCCAGCAGGAGCGGGGAGTGGCCGTGCTGGCGGGCTGGCCACCCAGCCAGCGACGGCCGGAATACCGCGAGCCCGCAGCCCACCGCCTGTTCGCCGAGCTGCGCGCGTTCTGGCGGGATCTGGGGGTGGCGGTGGTCGGCGCGCCCGAACAGT
>NZ_WUJP01000751.1 GCF_009806515.1 Geminicoccus flavidas
TCATGGTGCCGGACGAAGCGGTCTACGACACGAGCTTCCACATGAACGACAGGGGGCAGGCCATGGTGACGGCAGCACTCATCGACGCACTGCGCGCCCGCCCAGTCCAAGCTGTCCGGAACGCGCCCTGAGGTCGGCCGTTCCTGCATGGAGTGGTGGAGCCGGACTGAAGGGCAGAGCGTCATGAGCAGGGTCGTCTACGAGGTCGTCCAGCACGATCACGGCTGGGCCTATCGGGTGGGCGATTCCTTCTCCGAGACCTTCCCCAGCCACGACGATGCAAGGCGCGCGGCCGAGGACGCGGCACGCCGGCAGGCGCAGGCCGGCGATACCGAGTCGATCGAGTACCAGGACGCGGCGGGGAGCTGGCACGAGGAAACCGCCCCCGGCGACGACCGGCCGGAAACGGAAGTCCGGGGCTAGGCTTCCGGCGGCAGAAGCTTGCCTAGAAGGAGCCGGTTGTGGCCGTCCAGGCGGTCGTAGCGCACTTCGTCCATCACGTTGCGCACGATCAGCAGGCCGAGCCCGCCCACGGCGCGCTCCTCAAGCGTATCGGCCAGATGCGGCAGCGGCGCCTCGCTTGGGTCGAACGGCGGGCCGTCATCGGCGATGACCGCCTCGATCCGGTCGGGATGGTGCAGGATCGAGATGTCCACCCATACCTCGCGGCCCGCCACCTGCGTCGCGTGGGTCGCGAGATTGCTCACGGTCTCGTCCAGAGCCAGCATGAGCTGCAGGGCCAGATCGAGCGGTAGGCCGGCCGAGACGAGGCTGGTCTCCACCTGGGCCAGCACCTCCCCCAGCGCGTCCAGCGATGCCGGCAGCCGGCAACGCAGCAGTTCCCGGCCGTCCGGCCCGGGCGGTGCCAGCGAAGTCATGCGCGGGGCCTGCCCTGGCGCAGGACGGAGTTCGTGACGCCAGGGCGGCCGGGCGCCCGTGCGCCCGGCGCGGTTCCAACGATGCGCCGCAGTCGCCGGCTCGCGTTCATCCTGGCTCCTGGCGCCATGCTGCAACCAGCCCCTGTCTCAGTGCGCAGAGCGCTGGCGGAGGTCAAGGATGTCCCCGGCCTATGGCAGCCGCAATGCGGTGCGTCGGCAGAGGTGAATGATGTACCGAACATCGTGAGGGATGCAGGCCAGGGCGCTGCTCAGCTGCCCGTGAGCCCCAGTGCCGCCCGCAGGCGCCGGTCCCGGCCATAGACGTCGTCCAGCAGGACCAGCCGGCCATCCTTGCCGACCCAGGCGGTGGGATAGGCCAGGTGGATCGGCACCGGGTCAGCCAGCCGGACGAACTGTTCCGGCCGCCCGTTCGCAATTGCCGCCTCCAGCCGCGGGCGCGGCCAGTCCTGGTCGCGCGCCAGCACGTCCGCGAGCGCCAGCGGGTCCTCAACCCGGATGCAGCCATGGCTGAACGCGCGCACGCTGCGCTGGAACAGGTGCTTGCTGGGCGTGTCGTGCAGGTACACATCGTCCTTGTTGGGGAACAGGAACTTGATGATGCCCAATGCATTGCCGGGGCCGGCATCCTGCCGGATCCGCCAGCGCCAGTTGCGGGCCGTGACGCCCGACCAGTCGATGCCATGGGGATCCACCTCCACGCCACCCAGCGTCGCATCGGCGAACAGGCGCAGCCGCTCCCTGGCCAGCCAGCCCGGGTCGCGCTGGAGCTGCGGCAGCATCTCCCGCACCATGATCGAGCGCGGCACGCTCCAGTAAGGGTTGAGCACGAGGTGGCTGATCCGGTGCGACATGGCCGGCGTGGCGCTGAACGGCGCGCCCACCACCACCCGGCTGGTATGGACCGTCCGTTCGTCCGCCACGACCTTCAAGGTGAAGTCGGCGAGGTTGACGAACACGTAGCGGCGGCCGAGTTCGCGGGGCAGCCAGCGACGCCGCTCCATGTTGACCCGGATCTGGTCGACCCGGTCGGCCACGCTGGCATTGAGGGCGCGCAAGGTACGCTCGCCGACCACGCCATCCGGGTCCAGTCCGTAGCGAGCCTGGAAGGCCCGGACCGGGCCGAGCAGGTCGCGGTCGAACAGGGCGGAAAGCTGCCCTGGCACGGCCGGCGGCGGCTGCAGGCCCTCTTCTACCAGACGCAGGCGCAGCGCCACGACTTCGGGGCCTGCCAAGCCGACCGTCAGCCGCCTGCTGTCCGGCACCCTGGTCCAGGCCGGCCGGTCCAGCTTCGCCCGCCATTCTTCCAGCGCACTGCGCAGGCGGGCATAGGGCGGCCCCTGCGGCGGCAGGCTCGCCAGCCAGCGGGGAAGGTCATCGGCCTGCACGGCCTGGGCCAGCAACCGGGCGGGCAGGGCGGTGTCATCGGGCCGGGGGTCGCCATCCTGCTCATGTTCCGGGCCGACCCGACCACTGGACACGTCCAGCGCATAGCGCACCAGTGCCCGGGCCAGCCGCAGCTCGAACTCGACCCGCGCCGCCGGCTCGCCTGCCTCGGCCGCCGGTAGGAGTGCCGACAACAGGTCGACCTCGTAGGCTGCGGGCTCGAGCCCCTCCAGGTCCGCCCGCTGGAGCGTCGCCAGGATGGTGCTGCCGCGCGCCGTCCCGTCCGGATCACCGATGAAGGCCGGCACGTCGCCGCGCGCCCGGTAGAAGGGCAGGAGCGGGCGCAGGCTCGGGTCACCGGCGCCGCTCTCTGCCGCGGAGAGGGTCGCACGGAGCAGGCGCACGGCGGGATCGACCGCATCGGGAGGCGTGATGGCTGCCACGCTGCCGGCCGGCGGCGCCGCGATCGCCAGTTCGATCAGGTGCGCCGCTACGGATGCCGGCAGCCAGAGGAGCCCCACGGCCAGTGCTGCCGCCGCCCGTCACCTGCTCCCATTCCGTCCGACGCGCCCGCTGCCCATCGCCCGCCCGCTGCCCGCTATCGTCCCGAAGCTAATTCTACCAGAGCGACAGCCGCGCTGCATCCGGCTTGCGCAGGTCGCCTAGCCGCCAGCCGTGCCTCGCCCCGGCTCGTCCGCCTAGGCGGGTGCATCCGGCCCCCCGCCTGCTCCTGGCGCGTCCTGGAACGATGCCAGGCGCAGGCGGGTGCGATGGCCAGGCCCACCCGCCGTGCCGTCCGGCATCCGGCCGCGAAAATAGCCCTTCTGCCACTTCTCGCTCCGCGCGGCCGAGCCTTCCTCCTGCAGCGCCGCGTTGAACCCGTTGCGCGCTACCACCCATGCCCGGTAGGCCGCCGCGGTCGCCGCATCCTGCTCGATCGGCATGAAGACCGGGCGGACCTGCTCGATCAGGTCGAGGCGGAGCGGGAAGAAGAAGCAGAACGGCTCGCCCTGCTCGAACCGCACCCGGCCGGGCCGGGTGAAGCGCCAGTTCATGGTGAAGGTGTAGGGCGCCCAGTCGGTCTCGACAACCGCCGCCAGCGGCTGGATCCCGTCCTTGATCCGGTTGGGCGATCCGGCCACCCAGAGCTGGACGGCCGGCTCGGTGCGGAACAGGCCATGGAGGTGGAAGGTGAGGACGCCGCTGCCGAAATGGCTGGCCGGCAGGAGGTGCGGCGGGGCATCGGCAGCGAT
>NZ_WUJP01000752.1 GCF_009806515.1 Geminicoccus flavidas
GGTGATCGCATCCGCCGCCGTCCCGCCGTCCCAAGTGGCCTCGAAACCCGCCGGGCACAGCACCTCCCAGCCATGGGCATTGGCGATGTCGAGCGGCAGGCAGCGATAGGCGAAGGCTTCGGGGGAGCGGTCCATCCAGTCGCGCTCCACCGGTGCCGGGCGGATCAGCGGCTTCTGGTCGTGGAGCGTGTAGCAAATCAGGCGCACGCGGCGTCTCCGGCAGCCAGGCGTGGTTGCCAGCTGTGCGCGCCATCGCGACATAGCACAATCGCCGCCAGGGACCGGCCCAGGGTCAGCAAGAGGAGCAGGGCAGAAGTGTCGTCCGCGTGCAGCATCCCGATCTATTACGATCTGCCGGATTCGGAGCCGCCGATTGGCGCTCCCGCCCTGGCAGGCGATCAGGATGCCGAGATCGCGGTGGTGGGCGGCGGCCTGGCGGGACTTGCGGTTGCCTTGTCGCTGGTCGAGCGCGGCGCTCGCCCGGTCGTGCTGGAGGCAGCGCAGGTGGGCGACGGTGCGTCCGGGCGCAATGGCGGCTTCCTGCAGCTCGGTTGGGCAGCGGACGACGAGCGGGTCGAGGCGGTCCTGGGTGCCGATGCCGCCGTGCTGTTCGATGTGGCGAAGGACGCCGTGGCCCTGGTGAAGGCACGGGTGGCGCGTCATGCTATCCGCACGGCAGTGACCCCCGGCATCGTGGAGGCGAGCCTGTTCGCCGACGCGGACGAGTTGCGCCGGCGGGCCGACCTGCTGCGCCGGCGGCACGGGGTGGCGTTCGAGCATCTCGACCGGGCGCGGCTGGGGGAATGGTACCGGACCTCCGTCTATCGCGGCGGCGTATTGGACCCGTGCTCGGTGCATCTGGACCCGCTGGCGCTGACCCGCGGCTATGCCCGAGCGGTCCTGGCTGGCGGCGGCCGGCTGTTCGAGCGCAGCCCCGTGCACGCGCTCGTGCCCGAGCCCGGCGGCATCCGCCTGGTCACCGCTAATGGCCGGCTGCGCGCCCGTCAGGTGGTGCTCGCGACCTCCGTCTATGGGCAGGACCCAGACGGCCGCGCCGCCCGTGCTCTCCTGCCGGTCATGACTTATGCGCTGGTGACGGCACCGCTGGGCCAGCACCTGGGGGACGCGATCCGGACACCCTATGCGGTGTTCGACGACCGGTTCGCCATGGGCTACTGGCGGCCGCTGCCGGACGGGCGGCTCCTGTGGGGCGGCAAGATTGGTCTGAGCGACGCGCCGCGCAGCCTGGAGGCGGCCATGCTGGCGGACCTCCACTGGGTGTTCCCCCAGTTGCGGGACGTGGCGGCCGAACGCGTCTGGTCCGGGCGGATGGGCTTCACCCGGCACCGCATGCCGCTGGCCATGCCGCTGGGTCCCAACCTCTGGCTTGCCACCGGGTTCTGTGGCCACGGGCTCGGCACCACCACGGCGGTGGGCGAGTTGCTCGCGGCGGCACTGCTGGAAGGTGACCGGCGCATCGACCTGTTGGCCCGCTTCGGCCGGCCCTGGGCTGGCGGCGTGTTCGGACCGCTCACCGCACAGCTCCTCTATGGCTGGCTGGAGCTGCGTGATCATGTCCGGCTCCGGCGCCTGGGCAGTGCGGCGGAACGATAACGATTTCTTCATGAAATGCTGCTAGACAGACGGTGCCCGTTGGCAGGTGCCGACAGGTCATCGGGATTGCTGGCATGTCCACGTGCTCGTTTCGGTTCCGTGCTTGGCACAGCCGCCTGATGCTGCTCGGCATGATGCTGGCCCTGCTGCTGCCGGCTTGTGCGGCGGCTGCCGCGGACGTCGTGCCGGTCCGGCTGCCCCTGGCACCCGAGCGCCTGCCGGGCGTGATCGTCCGCCTGGTCGACGGGCAGGAGCGGATGCTGACGGTGGGCGAGCTGGAAGCGCTCGGCACTTGGCGGGTGCGGACCGTCTCGCCCTGGGAGCGGGGCCAGATCGTCCTGGAGGGCCCGCTGCTGCGCGACGTCCTGACCTATGTCGGGCTCGGGGATGCAGCGCGCATCCTGGTGCGGTCGCATGACGGCTACGCGCCGGTGATTCCGCATGAGGACTGGCGGGACTACCCGGTCATCCTGGCGACCCGGGCCGACGGCCGGCCGCTGGGTCACCGGCACAAGGGTCCGACGCGGATTGTCTATCCGCTGCTGGAACACCCGGAGCTGGCCTCGCCCGACCGGCACGCGCGCTGGGTATGGCTGATCGCCAGCATCGAGGCGGCGGACGACTGAGCGGCCAGGGCAGGGGCCAGACTTTGCGCCGACCTCACGCTTCGCCGCTGCGGTCCTGGCGCGCGCGCATGATCTCGATCTGGATGTCCTGGATCTCCGTGAGCCGTTCGCACAGGTGATGGAGCATGTGATCGAGCTTGTCGTGCAGGAGCTGGACCTCCAGCTCGGCCTTGAAGTTGACCAGGTAGTCGTTTCCGGCACGCTTGCGGTCCCGGGTCTCCTGCCGATGCTGGCTCATCATGATCACCGGTGCCTGGACCTCCGCAAGAGAGAGCAGGATCAGGTTGAGCAGGATGTTGGGGTAGGGGTCGAACGCCGCCTGGCGCAAGAGATAGGTGTTCAGCGCCATCCACAGGACCAGGAGCAGGGTGAACATCCCGATGAAGCACCAGCTGCCGCCGAACGATGCCACCCGGTCCGCCAGGCGCTGCCCGAAGCTGATGCTGCGGTCGATCTCGCCATCGACCGGTGCCGTGACCAGTGCGTACCCTCTCAGATGGTCCAGCATCAGCTCGTCGAACGGGGCCGTCTCGCCGACCTGCTCCTGAAGCAGCCGACGAACATGAGCCGCCCGTTAATGGTCCAGCTCGACACAGCAGACGAAGCCGGCCTGATCGAGCTCGGGATGCTCGGCCTGCATGAGGGCCACCACCTGCTCGCGCACCAGAGGCAGCGGCCTGAGTTCGCATCGTGGCAGGATCCGGCCGCAGATCTGGCAGGGGTGGCGGAGTGGCGGCAGACTGCCTTGACCATGACATGCTTCCCCCGTCTGGAACGGACCTCGCACGGCCTTGCCTCGGCAGCGAGGGCGGGTGCTGCATGTTCTGGCGAGCGAGCTCGCGGTTGGCCATCGCCGGCCGCAAAGCCGACGGGCGCGCCGCGCCCGTCGGACACGATGGGAGGATCATGCGAGCGTAGTGGGCCGGGTCGCAGGGCATGCCAGGGCCGCACAGGGGGCACTCGCCGCAGGTGAGCATCGTGCCGCACTCGAGGCGGCCCGAGCCGCGGTCCGGCTGTGGCCGGGTGATCCCGATCTGCTGTGCCTGCTGGCGGTGGCGCTGTTCGAAGCAGGCGAGCATCCGCTCGCCCTGGAGGCGGCGGACCGTGCGGTAACGCTGGGCGAGGTAGTGCCAGGGCCAGGGTGCGCTACAACCGGGCGGTGCTGCTGCGCCGGACGGGTGACGCCGCGCCTGCTTGCCGCGCGCTGGAGGAACTGCTCGGCCTCCTGCCGGATCATCCCGCCGCGCGGATCGAGCTCACCCAGGTGCTTGCCGCACTCGGCGACTTTGCCCAGGCGGCAGCAGTGCTGGCCCAGCAGGTGCGGCAATGGCCGGCCGCTGCTGCCGCCTGGCAGGCTGTGCTGGCTGGAGGATGCCGACGAGGCCGCGCTGCGCCTGTACGCCGTCCAAGCCGAACCATCCGGTATCACGCCCGCCGAGCCAGACTGGCTGAGGAGCGGCCACCCACGCATTGCCCACGCCATCGAGCGCGCCATCGCTCATGCGGGCCGGGGCTGCCCGTGGCTCTAGCCTGCCTATCCTTGCTCGTGCTGCGTCGTTGCCGCTTCCCGAAGCGCAACGAACATGCGGACGGGGTGCCGGTCCCACGCCGCCCCGCACCTGCGCCAAGGCAGTCCGTACTTCGCCACCCGCCGTTGCCTGCGGTTGTACCATGCTGCCTACGGCGTCGGATCAGCGGCCGACCCGATGAATGTGATCCCGGGGGCGGTTCGGACTCCGCTAGATCTAGGAAGATGGACCGCTCACCTGCGAGGCGGCCTTTCGCGCGCGCGATGTGACCGGCATTGTTCTCTGCTTGAATCTACTCATGATCGTTTCCAGGCACGCCCGGTCTGGCGAGCTTCGTCGAGTCCTCTGATATGTCATAAGCACGCTACCAGTGCCTGCTCCTGACGGTCCTCTTCAGGAGGTCATTGCCTCTTCCACGGGAAGATAAAGTGTAGACTTCTACCTTAAGGGGTAAAATCGCACATCGCCTACGAGAACAGGACGAGAACGTCCACAGGCAATGCACCGGGTCGGGGCTTGCGGCGTGGCCGGCACGCGACACCGGTCGCCGGGCGCCCAAGTTGTCCACCGCTGCGTGGATGACCTTCGGGATTCGGGTGTGGAGCATGGCGGGTGGCTCGGCGGCAAACCCGCGACAGGCTTGGCTTCGCCCGGGTTTTCCTCCAGCAGCGGGGCGGGCCCGTGGTGCCTCCGGGGCACCCTGCCGGGCCGATTCCGGTTGACGAGAACTGGTATGCCGCTGTCGCGAACCTGTCATGGTCTTCGCACAATCCAGCCATGCCGGCACTTGCGCTGGCGGCTCCCGACTGCGAGCCAGCAGGTCGAGCGGAAGAACTGGATCCGGATGGGAATGATGTTGCCTTGGCTGGCGCTGATCCTGGCCCTGTATCTCGCGATCGTCGGCAGCCTCTACCTGGCTCAGGATGGGCTTCTGTTCCCGCATGGAGCCACCAGACGCGGCATGCTGCCCTTGCCCGAGGGTACGGTGCGGCACGAGCTGGTGACCGCGGATGGCCACCGGCTGGTGGGCCATGCCCTGCGCCGCAACGGCAGCCGGGACATCGCGCTCCTGTTCACCGGCAATGCCTGGAATGCCGAGGACTGCCTGATCTTCACCGCCGAGCGGCTGCCGGACGTCAATCTCCTGGCATTCCACTACCGTGGCTATGCGCCCTCGGAGGGCGCGCCATCCGAAACAGCGCTGGTGGCCGATGCGCTCCTGCTGCGCGCACAGGCAGAGCGTTTGCTCGGGCTGGAAGTGATGGCGGAGCCGCTCAGGATGTTCGCCATCGGGTACAGCATCGGCAGCGGCGTGGCCGCTCAGCTGGCCGGCCAGGGCCAGGTAGACGGGGCGATCCTGGTCACGCCGTTCGATTCGGTGGAGGCCGTCGCCCGCCAGCGCTACTTCTTCGCCCCGGTCAGCCTGCTGCTGCGCCACCCGTTCCGCAGTGACCTGGCCCTTGCCGACAAGCAGGTGCCGGTCGCCGTCATCGCGGCCGGCCGCGACCGGATCGTGCCGCCCACCAGGACGGAGGCGCTGGTGGCGCGGCTCGCCCGACCGGTGCTGGTCGCCACCGTGCCGCAGGCGGATCACGTCACGCTCTACGACCTGCCGGAGTTCGACCAGCTCCTGGAGCAGGCACTCCGGGCGGTGCAGGCGGCCGAGCCGTTGGAAGCGGTACCCGTGAACGACCGCTAGCCCTGGCTCCCAAGGAGGTCGTTCATCACCCGTGGACGCCTGAAGGTGATCGGCGCGGGCAAGCACCGCAGCACGAACCGCCTGCACGAGAGTGCCTGGACAACGCCGCTCCTCGGGATGGACCCGGCGGTGACGGCGGCCTCGGTATCTCCACACGCACGAAGCGCGAATGGCGGGATCGTTTTTGGGAAGGCGTAGCCGCTCTTCAGAATCGCCCCTTCCGGTCGCACTCCGGCAAGGTGGTAGACGGCCACTCACCGCAGGCCAGAAGCTCTGTAGCCCGGCGAGCCGGTGCGGCACTATCAGCGCGGGCGGCCTAGTATATCCGACAGGAAGCCGACCCGGTCCGAAGGCCGATCATCGAGCGTCAGAATCGCCTCGATCCGCTCATCAGAGGGGACGCCAGCAGGAGCCGGCTGAGGCGCATCACCGAGCAGAGCCGGTGAGGGCTGGGCTACGACTTCCTGCACGAGGAGCGGCGATCGCGGGCCACTGGCTTCCTCGTCCGCACCCTGTCCTGGCTCCGTGGATGTAGCGTGGGGCGCCGACGACCGAGGCGCGATCCAGCGCATTCAGACCCCTCCCCAGCTGCCAGGGACGAACAGCGAGACCCCGCCCCCGAGCCCTTCATTCAGATCCTGCCAAGCGAATGGCCCATGCCGTCCCGCTTCTCCCGCTCGAAACGACGCGCTGCCAATTATGCCGCCCCTCTCGGGGAGGATCGCGGGTGTCCCGCCCGACCGAGGGGCATGGTCGCCCAGGGTAGATCATGTGCGGCAGGCCGACCGTCGGTCATCGGGGTTCAGCGGATGGCACCCGGGCACAGGCTAGATGTTGGATCCCGAAGTGTGGTGGTATAGTTGACCATCATGCGGCAAGCGAAGCGCTATGGGCCGGATTCTCCTCGGCAGCGCCACTACCACTGAGGCGGTCCTTCGGGCGATCCAACTACACGCAAGAGAGCGTGAGGACGCTGGCCCAAGCGCTACGGCGTCAGACCCGGCCACCATCCGGAAGCGGCGCCGTGCGGCAGACGACTGCCGGCGCGCGGATGGGCCCTGGGGAGGCCCCGGTCGGCCGTGCTGACGTTGGAGGAAGAGGCGATCATCGTCGCCTTCCGCCGGCACGCATTGCTGCCGCTGGACGACTGCCTCTACAGCCTGCAGCCGACCCTCCCGCACCCTCACCCGCTCGTCTTTGCACCGCTACTTGGCACGGCCTGTCCGCTGTGCGGGCATCCCCGGGGGATCGGGCTGAAGCCCGATGGGCACGTGCGCGAGAGCGTTCCTCATCCATGATCCGTCAGCAGACGGATCATCCGGCTTTCGCAGGAACGCCCTTCAGGAGAACAGCGAGGAGCACCCGGCACCGCTGGGACGTGGCGCCCAGGAT
Organism: Geminicoccus flavidas; assembly: GCF_009806515.1. Classification (GTDB taxonomy): domain Bacteria; phylum Pseudomonadota; class Alphaproteobacteria; order Geminicoccales; family Geminicoccaceae; genus Geminicoccus; species Geminicoccus flavidus. The sequence goes on from NZ_WUJP01000752.1 coordinate 6,861, forward strand.
CTTGGCGCTTGCGTGCTCTTGGCCCTCATGGGCATCGGTGATGACCAGCTCCACACCATCGTTCGTCAGGAGGCGAACGATCCGTCATCCGCAGGATCGACGGCAAGAGCCGGTCGAGGGGAGGCCACGCTCGAGCAGGCCCTTGAGGAAGCTCGACTCAGACCCTCCACGTCGCCCTCCATGAATGGCCAGCACGCCATTCATCCGACCTCCAGAGGAGCCCGGTCCAGCAGGACCGGGAGGGAGGATCGGCAGTACAGCCTCAGCCACCGCACGCAGGAAGTCACCGTCACCGGCCTTCTGCAGGAGTTCTGCCAGTGGCAATCTGTCCTTGGTCATCGGATCCTCGTCGGTTCAAGAGGAAGTCTCGCAACTCCACCCTGAACCACCGGTCCGATGACCACCATCTACAACCCTAAGGACGCTGAAATTCCACCACGTCCGTGGACGCTGCCCATCCACACCGTGCTGACCGACAACAGCCTGCCCCGGACCTGATCCGGGGGCATCCAGTTCACCAACCGG
>NZ_WUJP01000753.1 GCF_009806515.1 Geminicoccus flavidas
CAGGCTCCCGGCCTGCGGTCCTTGCCAGGGACGGATCGATGGCCTGCTGGCCATCGATGGACCAACAGCCAGGTCGAGCGGATGAACCGCACCCTCAAGAGCCTGCCCCCGGACACGGACCCGAAGGACGCGACCGTCATGCGCTACCACTATGACACGACCAGCTCAGAACACACCTGCAGCTGTTCGTGGACGCCTACAACCACGCCCGCCGGCTCAAGACCCTGCGCGGCCTGACCCCCAACGAGTTCATCTGTCAGGTCTCGGCCAAAGAGCCCGATTGGTTCAGGCTCGACCCGTCACACCTCATCCTGGTGCGGTACACCTAG
>NZ_WUJP01000730.1 GCF_009806515.1 Geminicoccus flavidas
ATACGGTGGCGGAGCTGCGCCATGCCGACGTGCACAGCCTGGACGGCACGGTGCTAGTCCTGCCCAGCCGCGACCTGATGCTGGCGGGCGACACGCTGGAGGACCCGATCACCTATGTGGTGGAGCCGGCGCGGCTGGAGACTCATTTGGCCGGGCTGGAGCGCATGGCCAGATGGGCGATCGGCCAGATTCTGCCGAACCACGGGGCACTGGAGCGGATCGCGGCCGGAGGCTACGGCCCCGGCCTGATCGAGGCTACCCGCCACTATGTTGGGAAGTTGCTGCGCAGCCGGACGGAGCCGGCGCTGCGCCAGCCAGACCTGCGCGGCTTTCTGCCCGAGGATTTTGCCGCCGGGACCATCGCGTACCATCCGGCCTATGAGGCCGTTCATCGCCGCAACCTCGCAGCGGTCGCCTGAAGGAGACGAACTTGGCCAAGTCAGGAGCCCGCCGCGGCAGCCGTGCCGAAGCCCTGCCGCATCCCCAGCCGCCGGCACCCGACCTGACCGGCCGCCACCTGGTCCTCCTGCCCGAGGACGACGTGCGGACCGGGATCTCGGCGCTGAAGAGCGTGGCCGGCCTCAAGGTGGCCCATTCCCGGGAGTTCGGCGAGCAGTCCATCCAGATGGCACTGGCCGAGGCCGACGGCATCC
>NZ_WUJP01000731.1 GCF_009806515.1 Geminicoccus flavidas
TGTTCGACCAGTTGCAGGTGGCGGTGGTCGCCACCCCGCCCGACCAGCTCCATGCGCTGAACTCGGTCGGCACGGACGAGGGCATCCTGGCGATCGAGCCGGAGCGGATCGTCCACGCCCTGGCAAACGGCCGGATCGGCATTCCCGAGCCGGTGCCCGCCCGCCCGAACGACACAGCGACCGGCAACCTGTCGATCGACTATCTGCGCGGTTATCGCGACGGGGTGAACGCGATCCTGGACCGGCTGATCGGCGATGCCGGCAGCCGTGCCGGCCTCCTGCCGCAAACTGGCGAGAGCGAGGTCACCTGGGGGCTGCAGGCGGTGCGCGCCACCACCAGCCGCTGGACCGGCCAGGGCATCCAGGTCGCCGTGCTCGACACCGGCATGGACCTGACCCACCCCGACTTCGAGAGCCGACCGATCGAGGCGCGCAGCTTCATCGCCGGCGAGGCTGTCCAGGACGGCAATGGCCACGGCACTCACTGCATCGGCACGGCCTGCGGGCCGCTCCGGCCAGAACGCCTGCCGCGTTATGGGGTGGCCGGCAATGCCACGATCTATGCCGGCAAGGTGCTGAGCGATGCGGGCAGCGGCTCGGACGGCAGCATCCTGGCCGGGATCGACTGGGCGCTGGCGAATGGCTGCGCGGTGATCTCCATGTCCTTGGGCGCACCTGTGGCCGCCGACGCCACGCCGTCCGCGGTGTTCGAGCAGGTCGGGCGGCGGGCGCTCGCGGCGGGCAGCCTGATCGTGGCCGCGGCCGGCAACAGCAGCCAGCGGCCGAACCGGCTGGCCCCGGTCGGCCACCCCGCCAACTGCACCTCGATCATGGCGGTAGCGGCGGTCGACCAGCGCCTGGAGGTCGCCTGGTTCTCCTGCGCCGGCCTGAACCCGCAGGGCGGCCAGATCGACCTCGCTGCCCCGGGCGTGGCCGTCTACTCCGCCTGGCCCGGCACGCTCTACAACACGATCAACGGCACCAGCATGGCAACCCCGCACGTCGCCGGCATCGCCGCCCTGTACGCCGAGGCCGATCCCGGCGCGCGGGGCCAGGCGCTGTGGGCGCGGCTGGTGCAGACCGCCCGGCGCCTGGACCAGCCGGCCCGCGATGTCGGCATGGGCCTGGTGCAGGCGCCAGCCTGACCGGCAGGTGCGATCACTTCTGTGCATACTCGGGTAGCTCAAACGTAAGTGTTCGCGAAATGTTCTAGTTTTGTTCTCATCCACTCATCTTCCCGCCCCTGTATGGCACCTTGTCCAGCCCCATGATTCGAGGCACGTTCACTATGATCGAACGCCCACCATATACTGGTGGGTACCTCTCGGGGCTTCGAATGTCAGACAGGCTCAACGTCGTGGTGTCGGTCGACGAGGCCAGGCTCAAGGACTTCGCAGATGTCCTGCAGGAGATGGCCGAGGTCGGCCTGCACATTGAGAACGAGATGGCGATGCTCGGAACCGTGTCCGGCTCGGTCGACGACCCACAGGTCTTGAGCCGGCTGCGCCGGGTCAAGGGCGTGGCGCATGTCGAGCGCTGCCGCCAGTTCCAGATCGCGCCGCCCAACGCCGAGATCCAGTAGCGCCGCCCGCCCGGCGCGCTCATCCTCGCCCCTGCCTCGGTATGGCGAACTCGCGCCGTCCTTGGCTGGAGGGAACGCGGATGGGTGGCATCAGGATCTGCGCCGGCATCATGCTGGCAGCCGCACTGGCAGCACCGGCGAATGCCCAGGATGGCAGCCTTTGGGGCGTCTACGAGCAGCAGCTCAAGGGTGCCAAGTATATCGACCTGACTCATGCCTTCGCCCCGGTGCAGCCGGTATGGCCAGGCTTCGCCAACGCCACCTTCGGCCCCACCGTGGCTGGCCGGGACATCGAGAACTATGTCGCCAAGGGCGAGGAGTTCACCTACGCCCGGCACGGC
>NZ_WUJP01000732.1 GCF_009806515.1 Geminicoccus flavidas
TTCGTCGCCTCCGCGTACCAGATGCCGACCGACCAGTACGGCACCCAGCTCGACCCACCGGCGCACTGGGACGAGTATGGCGCCACCATCAGCGACCTGCCGCCCACCTTCGCCATCCGGCCGCTCGTCGTGATCGACATGTCCGCCAAGGTCGCGGCCGATCCCGGCTACGCGCTCCAAGTCGCGGACATCGAGGCGTTCGAGCAGGAGCATGGCCGGATTCCGGAGGGGTCGGTCGTGTTCGTCCGCTCCGACTGGTCGAAGAAGTGGGACGACGTCGCGCACTTCAACGATAAGCCCTTCCCCAGGGTCGGGCTCGACGCGCTGAAATTCCTCCATCTCGAGCGCCGGATCCTGTTCCACGGGCATGAGCCGCTGGATACCGATGCCACGCCGACCCTCGAGGGCGAGGCCTGGCTCCTGCACAACCACTTCACCCAGGCCGAGGGTGTCGCCAACCTGGACCAGGTGCCACCCACCGGCGCGCTGGTGACCATCGGCTTTGCCAAGCCGCTGGGTGGCACGGGCGGCTATGCCCGCTATGTCGCGATCGCACCGGCGGACTGGCCGCACGGCGTCACCATCGCCGAGGCGCCGGGCGCCCCCTTGCCGAAGCAGCCAGCACCGCTTCGCCGCGGCGCCGATGGGGTCATGCGGCCGACGCCGCAGCCATGACGCTGCTATGAGCTGATCACGACCAGGTCGCTGCCGCTCTGCCGATCGGGTGTCAGCGGCAGGTCGGTGGTGATCAGGAGGGCGCCTTGGTGCAGGTGCCGGGCGATCGCCGCCTGCCCTGCCCCGTCCACCTGCAGGCGCGCCATGATCTGTTCCGGCCGGGGCTCCGGCGACCCGCCCGCTTCCTGACCGTAGCGGAATGCCTGCCACCGCGCACCGTCCGGGCCGGCACCGGCCAGCACCAGGACATGCTCGCCCAGCGGCGTGGCCGGATCGGCGATCGTCACCGCACCCGATGCCACCGTGTCGCCGCCGAGCTGGATCACGAAGCGCTGGTCTGCGGAGGAAACCAGCATCGCCAGGGGACCAGCCGGGGTCGCAGCGCCCGCCATGGGCAGCTTCTGCTGCGCCTTGGCCTGCAGCTCGCCGTCGATCTCACGTTCGGCCGCGGGTGAGAGCAGCAGGCCCGGATGGACGATTTCCTCCGGTGCCGAGGCCGCGTCCGCGATGATCACCACCGTGCCGACCCGGGTGATCGCGTAGAGCCGATCGGAGAAGGCGCGCGGCAGATGCACGCAGCCATGCGAGCTGGGATAGCCCGGCAGGCCGCCGACATGCAGTGCGATCCCGGTCCAGGTCAGCCGCTCCATGTCCGCCATCTCCGCACCGCCATAGATGTTGGAGTGATGGTCGACCTGCTTTTGCAGGATGGTGAACACCCCCGTCGGCGTCGCGTGGCCAGGCCGGCCGGTGGAGCAAGTCGAGACGCCGATCCGTATGCCGTTGCGATAGACATGGGTGAGCTGGTCGGGAATCGAGACGATCACCGCCACCGGCCCTTCCGGCGAACGCTCCGGATGCCAAGTGAACTGGCCCGGCTTCAGGAGATGGTCGTCCTCGACCGCCTGCCCGAGCGCCGGCCCCGTCAGGACGCCCGTGGCCATGCTTAGGAGGAGCGCGCGGCGTTGGATGTAGGCAGGGGGCACGGCAGGTCGCTCCGGCGGCTTCGGGTTCAGCCCAGGCCATCGTTTCGCGGCAACGGGGCCAGGGCAAGCAGGATCGGCGGTGGCCCTTGTGCTTTGCCGCGCCAGCGGCCACCCCTCCCCCGAGGCCGGCCCTGGCGACGATGATGCGGATCCTGCTGATCGACAATTATGACAGCTTCACCTTCAACCTCGCCCATCTGGTGGCGGAGGTGGCGGGCGAGCTGCCACTTGTGCTGCGCAACGACGCGCTCGATCTGGCCGAGCTGGCTAGGCTCGACCCGGCGGCAGTCATCATCTCGCCGGGGCCAGGGCGGCCCGACCGGCCGGGCGATTTCGGCATCTGTGCCCAAGCGTTCGCTGTCTTCCCCGGGCCGATCCTCGGTGTATGCCTAGGCCACCAGGGCTTGGCCGTGGAGCATGGCGGGGCCATCGACTACGCGGCCACGGTGATGCATGGCCGCCCCAGCCGGATCCGCCACGACGATACCGGCCTGTTCCGGGGCCTGCCGCAGCACTTCCAGGCGATCCGCTACCATTCCCTGCTGGTGACCCGGCCCGGAGCCGAACTCGTGGCCAATGCCTTTGCCGAGGACGGCACCATCATGGGCCTGCGCCACCAGGAGCGCCCGGTCCACGGCGTCCAGTTCCACCCTGAATCGGTCGCCACCGAGAATGGGGCAGCCCTCCTGCGCAACTTCCTGGCCGAGATCCCCAAAGGCCGGCCCTGGCTGGCACGGCAGCCGATTTCCCGCCCGGCCCGTACTGCGTCGTCAGGCTTGCGGATCTTCACCCGGGAACTGGCCGGCGGCGTCTCGCCCGAGCGCTGCTTTGCCGCCCTCTATGGCGATTCGGCGGACGCGTTCTGGCTGGACAGCGCCGCTGCCGCCGCCCCGCTCGGCCGCTGGTCATTCATGGGCGACGCGTCCGGTCCGCTGGCAGAGCGGATCAGCTACCGCGTGGCGGGGCAGGAGCTCTTGGTGAACCATGTGCCGTCCCAGGAGCGGCTGTTCGACGCTCTCGCACGCTGGCTCATGGAGCGCCGGATCGAGCGGCCTGCAGGGCTGGACGTGCCGTGCCTGCCGGGCTGGGTCGGCTATCTCGGCTATGAGCTGAAGGCGGATGCCGGGGCTGCTGCCGCCCACCAGGCCGCCACGCCGGATGCCCGACTGATCTTCGCCGACCGAATCGTCGCCTTCGATCACCTGCAAGACCGCATTGTCCTGCTGGCAGCCGATCACACGGACGCGGCCGAGCGTGCTGCGGCCTGGTTCGATGCCATCGCGCCTCGGATCCGGGAGGCCCCTGCCCTCCCCCCGCCGCGCCTGCCGGCAACGCCGCTGCGCTTTGCCCCGCATCAGGACGACCGCACCTATCTGGCACAGATCCACGCGGCCAAGGAGGCGATCCGGCGCGGCGAGAGCTACGAGGTCTGCCTGACCAACGAGCTGGTGGCCCACGGCGAGATCGAGCCGCTTGCCGCCTATCGCCGGCTGCGGCAGGTCAACCCGGCGCCGTTTGCGGCCTTCCTGCGCTTTGGCGACCTGGCGGTTCTGTCCTCCTCGCCGGAGCGCTTTTTGCGCATCGGTCCGGATGGCGCGGTCGAGGCCCGTCCCATCAAGGGTACCATTCGTCGGGGCCGGGATGCGGCGGAAGACGGGATGCTGGCCCGGCAGCTCGCCACCAGCGTCAAGGACCGCTCCGAGCATCTGATGATAGTCGATCTGCTGCGCAACGATCTGGGCCGGGTCTGTGAGGCCGGTAGCGTCCGGGTCGAGGGCCTGTTCGCCATCGAGCCCTATGCGACCGTCCACCAGATGGTGTCGACCGTCCACGGCCGGCTTGCGGCTGGCAGCTCGCCGATCGACTGCATCGAGGCCGCCTTTCCGGGCGGTTCCATGACCGGCGCTCCGAAGCTGCGCACCATGGCGATCCTGGACGAGCTGGAGGGCCGGCCGCGCGGGATCTACTCGGGTGCCATCGGCTATATCGGGCTGGACGGCAGCGTCGATCTCTCCATCGTGATCCGCACGGCCGTGCTGCAAGACGGCACGGTGCGGATCGGTGCCGGCGGTGCGATTGTCGACCTGTCCGACCCGGCCGAGGAACTGGCCGAGCTCCGCCTCAAATGCACAGCCTTGCTGACCGCGCTTGGCGGCAGCCTGGCGGCGGAAACCGGGGAGAGCGGATGAGCTGTCCCATGGCCCGCTGGCTGCTCCTCGGCCTGGCCGTTCTTCTGGCCGGTTTCACCCCTAATCCAGCCCGGCAGCCGGCACTGCGCACCTTCTATGCCGATCCCGCCGGCACCGGCGACGGAAGCAGCTCCGCTGCGCCCATGGCTCTGGACCGGCTGCTGGCGATGCTGCGGCCGGGCGACCGGGTGATCCTGTTGCCCAGCGACTATCCGGACACCCGGATCTCGGTCCGGGGCACGCCTGAGCAGCCGATCCGGATCGAGGCGGCGCAACCGGCGGTAGCGGCAGACGGCCGTGCCGCCACCGGCACGGGCTTGGCGATGTTCCGGAACAGCGGTCTGGAGATCGACCAGTCGGCATTCCTGCGCGTGGCAGGGCTGGCGTTCACGGTGGAGCCGGACCAGTACGGCAACGGCATCACCGTCACGGACAGCCACCACCTGGCCTTTGGCCGCAACCTGTTTCACCAGCAGACCAATTACGGGCTGCTCCTGGCCGGGACCGAGGAGAGTCCGGTCACGCAGGTCCTGGTCGAGGGGAACCTGTTCCGCAACCACCTGCAGGACAGCGAAGGCGGCGGCATCGGCGGCGTGCGCATGGATTACGGATTGCGCGTCCATGGCACCCACGGGCTGGTGGTGCGCGACAATCGGTTCGACGGCTACTTCAACCACTCGGCCTCGAAGGAGTTCGTCCAGGACGTCACGATCCGGGGCAACCGCTTTCGCACCTGCGGGCTGGTCTGCGTCGAGGCCGGGCAGGAGCCGGACACCGAGGTGGCCGGGCGTACCGTCGATCGGACCGTCGCCGATGTGGCGACCACCGGCAACGACTTCATCGGGTTGGACGATGGCACGGTGGCCGTGTTCGCGCGCAATGCGCAGCGGGTGGTGGTCGCGGCCAACCGCTTTGCCGGGATCAGCGAGCCGCTGCGGGTCGCCAACAACGACCGCAACTCCCGTAGCTGCGAGCGCCAGCTTCAGCTCCTGGGCCGCAAGCTACGGACCTGAGAGCCAGGCTCCCGCCTGACCCTGGCCGGCCGGCCTGCTTCGGGCGTCTGGTTCGAGCGGAACGAGATCGTGGGCGACGCGCAGTTCATCTTGGCGGGCCGCGGCCATGCCGACGACCGGGTGACCATCAGCGGCACGCGCACCACCGGCACCGTCGGGATCTGCCGCCGCCCGTTCATCCACAACGCCGCCCGCTTCAACGCCTGGACGGATGGCCTGCCGGCCTGGAGCGCCACACCCCTGCTGCATTGGGACGAGCAGGGCGAGTTCGCCCTGCAAGACGGCGGCTGCGTCGGCAAAGACCTCACCCATGACTGCGAGGCCGAAGGCGACTGTGTCGGCCTGAACGACTGAGCGGCTGCCCCGTCAGCGGGGTGCGGGCAGCACCGATACCGTCGCGGTCTGCCCTGCCACGAGCCTCGTGCCGTCCGGCAGCGGGTCGAGTGCCACCCGCACCGGCACGCGCTGGGCAAGGCGAACCCAGGCGAAGGTCGGATTGACGTTGGCCAGGAGGCCGTCGCTGCGCTCGCGGTCCTCGATGCCCGCGGCGATGCTCTCGATCCGGCCGCCGAGCGGTACGCCGCCGCCCATCAACTGGACTTCCACCCGGTCGCCCACCCGGATCCGGGCGAGCTTGGTTTCCTCGAAATAGCCGGCGACATGGAAGGAGGCGTCGTCGACCAGGGCGGTGACCGCCTGGCCGGCAGTGACGTAGTCGCCCGGGCGCAGCGTGAGGTTGGTGATCACCCCTGCCACCGGCGCCCGGATCTCGGAGCGGGCCAGGTTGAGCGCGGCGAGATCGCGATCGGCCTCAGCAAGGCGCAGCGCGGCTCGGGCTTGCGCTGCCGTCGTGGCGACCTGCTCCTGCTTCTGCCTGGCCACGATATCCTCGGCCAGATGACCGTAGCGCTCGACGTCGCGCTGGGCCTGGTCCAGTGCCGCCTGGCTGCTGGCGAGGGCCGCCTCCGCCTGGCGCAGTGCCAGGGCGAATCGCGCCCGGTCCAGCCGGAACAGCACCTGGCCCTGCGCCACCTTCTCGTTGTCGCGCACCAGCACTTCCGCGACCATGCCGGAAACGTCGGGTGCCACCCCCACCACATCGGCCCGCACCCTTCCGTCCCGGGTCCAGGGTGCGCGCATGTAATAGTCCCAGAGCTGCCAGCCGACGAAGGCGGCAGCGGCAACAACCAGAAGAGTGACCAGCACCTGGGTGGCCCGGGCGAGATAGCGGCTCATGGAGATGTCTCTAGATGCGGGCCGCCAGGGCGGTGATGCCGCCCAGCAGCAATACGAACAGGGCAAGGTCGAAGAGCGGGCGATGCCAGACGAAGCGGTAGGCGCCGAGCCGCACCAGCATGCGGCTGGCGAGCTCCTTCAGCACCAGCGCCAGCACCGCATAGACCAGCAGGGCCGGCAGGAAGATGCCGTAGAGATCGATCTCGCCGGGCATCACGCGGCTTCCTGTACACGGTTCTCGGGCATGACCGACCCGCCGGCCGGCAGGATGGCGCGCCGAATGCCGAACAGAGCCAAAAGCGCCGCGTCGGTCGCCTGATCCGGGACGGTCCGCTGCATCAGGCGGGTCATCACGGCATCGAGGCCAGCCGCCAGCCGCTCACGGCTGCCCTGGTCGGCCTGCTCGCCTTGAAAGTGCCGGCTCAGCGGGTCCAGGAGTGCGGCGACGGTGCGGCGATCGTCGGGCGTGAGCGCATGGCGCAGGCTGCGTAG
>NZ_WUJP01000733.1 GCF_009806515.1 Geminicoccus flavidas
CTCCATGATGTTGAGGCCGGCGCGCAGGTCCGCCAGCACGGCGTCGGTATCCCGGACCTCGCCCCCGGCACCAGCTAGGCGCGGTGCCAGCAGGCCCAGCCGGTCGACCACGCGGCGGATCAGCCGGTGGAGGTCCTGGCCCTGCTCCCGGCTGGCCGCGCGTGCGATGTCCCGGCGGCCCGCGCGCAGCAGGCGCCTTGCACTCTGCTCGGCGCCGATCGAGCGCAGGATCGCGGTGACGGCAGTGGCAGCGAGCACGCCCGCAACCGTGGCCAGCGCATTGTTGGTGAAGGCGGCGAAGTCCGCGTCGAAGCGGGACTGCAGGGCCAGCATCATCGGCACGTTCGCCGAGACGGTAAAGCCGGCCAGGCCCCAGCTTGCGGTGGCCATGAATGCGCCGCTCACTAGGAGGGTCGGCGCCAGCACCAGGGCCAGCCCCTCGAAGTCGGTCACCATCGGCAGCACGGCGAACTGGTAGGCCAGGACCAGCACGAGGGACAGGCACAGGAACAGGGTGAACCGCCGGAGCATCGGCACCGGATTGTCCATGGTCGCAAAAATCGAGCAGAACACCGCACCCATCTGCGCGGCCGTACCCCCTTCCTGCCAGCCGGTCGCGATCCAGAAGACGCAGCAGACCAGCGTGCCCACCATGGCGGCCACGCCCGAAAGGGCTGCCATGCCGACATCGCGGTGCAGGTCGTCGTCGCCGGCATAGCGGGACGACATGCGCAGGTGGGAAGGCAGCCCTTCTCTGCCCGCCATGATGTCCTGGCGGAGGATCAGGCAGTCGCTCCAGATGTCGATCAGATCATCCAGGCGGGCGCACAGGCTGGCCTGGAGCAGCCGGTCCCAGTCCCGCGGCTGCTCTGGCCTGAGCGCCGCGATCCCCTGGCGCAGCCGATGGGCCTCCGCCGCCGGCGCATCCAGGCCCTGGCCGATCCAGGCGGCGATCGCCTCCAGCAGGGCCGCCATCTCTGGAGAGGGCGGGCCTGCTGTCAGCCGGTCGCGCAGGGCCGACAGGATCGGCAGGAGTGCGATCATGCGCTGCTGGAGCACCCGCATCTGCCGGGCGGAGTGCCGGTAGCGCGAGGTGTCGTAGGCGAGATGGGTGGACAGCGCGACGAGGTCGACGGTGTCCGCGGCCAGCCTGCGGCGGTCCTGCTCGGCCGTGCTGCCGCTGCTCTGGCGCAGCAGCACGTCGTTCGCCCAGCGACCGGCATCGGCCAGCCAGCGGTCGATCCGGCCGGTCACGATCGGGCCGACATGGCGGGGGAACAGGACCCGGCTGACCAGGGCCGAGCAGAGAATGCCGAGCGTGATCTCCAGGGTCCGGGCCAGGGCCGTGTCGAACACCAGGGCCGGCTCCCTGACGGAGGAAAAGCCGATGATCGCCGCGGTATAGCCGGCCAGCATGAACACGTAGGAGCGTGGCGTGCGGTCCAGCAGGCTGACGAACAGGCAGGCACCCACCCAGATGGCCAGGGCCAGGCAGAGCAACTCTGGCGCATCGATGAGGTTCGGCACCAGTGCCACAGAAGCGACCGCGCCGATCAGGGTGCCCAGCACGCGATAGACCGCCTTGGAGGTCACGGCACCGGCCAGCGGGTGGGCGACGATATAGACCGTGCCCATCGCCCAGTAGGGCTTGGGCAGGTCGAGGCTGAGCGCCACCCACAGCGCCAGCAGGGCCGCCAGGAAGGTCTTGACCGAGAACAGGAGTTCAGTGCGCCCGAGGCCGGCCACGCTGCTCATCCCGCCTGGTCGGCGGGGCGCAGCAGGATCTGCTCGATCCGCTGCAGCACCGACATGGTGACTGCGAGCTCCTCCGCAGGAATTTCGGACAGGATCCGCTGGCGGAACACCACCACCACCTGGTCGATCTCGCGGGCCCGGTCCCGGCCCGCCTCGGTCAGGGACAGGATCTTCGCCCGCCGGTCGCCCGGATCCTCGCGGCGGGTGATCAGCCCCTCGGTAACCAGCCGGTCGATGATCCGAACCAACGATGGCCCTTCCAGGGACAGTTCCTCGGCGAGCGCGCCCGGCCGCTGATGGTCGCCCAGTCGGTGCAGCGTGAGAAGCGGCAGGGCGGTGGCCTGGGACAGGCCGCACTCGGCCAACGCCTGGTCCACGGCGCGCCGCCAGTAGCGGCCCACATGGATGACGAGCTGGCCGAAGGTGCTGTGGCTGACGAGATCGTCCTGCATGGGCGGGGAGATAGGCGCCCATCACTTAGGCTGCAAGTAGATAGCATGTTAAGTATCATGCAGAGGGCAGCGCGGCTTCCCTGCCCTCCCGTGCTAGATCATGCGCCGCCACAGCAGGGCGTTCGGTTCGCGTGACGCTTCCATGAGGCGCAGTTCCTGCATGCGCGCCTGTTCCGCGGGCGGCACGCCGATGTCCTGCCACTGGAACTGGCTGAGACGTCCGATCTCCGTGCTGCCTGGCAAGCCGCTGCCCAGGCGGCGCCGAATCGCGCTCAGTAAGGTGAGCAGCCTCGGCCGGCTGGATACCGGCACGTAGGGAACGGTGATCTGGGTTGCCATCTTCAACTTGCCTTTCAGTTCAAGTTAGCCCCCAAAGCGGAGATTACCTCTTGTACTCCAGGGTTGCCCAGCGAGCGCTTCTTGAAGCAACATCAAGCTGAAATTGGCAATCGGGACAGATCGGCCATGGCGAGATTCATCCCCGGGCTCGGCATGCTCCGGACCTTCGAGGCCGCAGCGCGGCACCTCAACTTCACCCGGGCCGCGGAGGAGCTCGACGTCACGCCGGCGGCGGTGAGCGCCCAGATCCGCAGCCTTGAGGAGGTGCTGGGCGTGCGGCTCCTGTGGCGCACCAGCCGCAGCGTGCGCCTGACCGAGGCGGGCGAGGTGCTGCTGGAAGCGGTGGGCGATGCGCTGGACCGGATCGGCCAAGCGGTCGACCGGGTCAGAGCGCCGTCCGGGCGGCCGAGCCTGAAGATCAGCACCGGCTTCTCCTTCGCCGCAAAATGGCTGGTGCCCAGGCTGGAGCGCTTCCGCCGCCACCATCCCGATCTCGACGTGCGGCTCGACGTCAGCGAACGCCTGGCCGATTTCCTGCGCGACGAGGTCGACGTGGCGATCCGCTTCGGTGCTGGGGTCTACCCGGGCCTGCGGAGCGACCGCCTGTTCGATGAACACGTCTTCCCGGTTTGCAGCCCGCGCCTACTGGACGGCGACCCGCCGCTGCGGGTGCCCGACGACCTGCGCCATCACGCCCTGATCCACGAGGCCTGGCAGTCACAGGACGGCAGCTGGCCGGACTGGCGCATGTGGCTCCTGGCGGCCGGCCTTGAGGACATCGATCTCGGCCGCGGCCTGCATGTCCAGCAGAGTGCGCTAGCGATTCAGGCGGCAGTGGACGGTCAGGGCGTGGCGCTGGGCAACACCAGCTTGGTGGCCGACGATCTGGCCGCCGGTCGCCTCGTCCAGCCGTTCGCCCTCTCGCTCAGCGTGCCCGGCTTCGCCTACTATCTAGTGGCGCCCAGGCGCAGCGCCGATCGCCCGGTGGTGCGCGCCTTCCGGGACTGGCTGATGGCCGAGGTTCGTGGCGGTCCCGCCCGGAGCTGAGGCCCCTCCCTTGCTGGCCTAGGAAGCCTCCCGGTCCAGATAGGGCTTGAGCACCAGAAGCAACTGCTCAGGGTCATAGGGCTTGGCGATGATCGGCAGGTCCTTGAGGTCTGGCGGGATCGGCAGCTCGGCGCCATGGCCCGTGGTGAACACGCAGGCCGTGCCCTCGCGCTGCAGTCGGTCCGCCAAAAGGAATGAGGTCCCATCCCGCAGCTCGATGTCCATGACCGCCACGGTCGGCCGCTGCCGGTTCACGAAGGCCTCAGCCTCAGCCAGGGTCAGCGCGGCATCCACCCGGCCGGCGCCCAGCCGGTGCAGCGTCATGCTGGTGTCGAGCAGGATGATCGGATCGTCCTCGACCAGCAGGATGACCAGTTCGGCGGATCCCAACGTCATGCAATTGGCCTCTGCCCGTCGCCAACGAAGCGCCCCGGCTGATCAGACAGTGGAAGAAGAAGCACGGAACGGGTCGTGCTGTCTGTGCACTAAGTGACATTTCCCCTGGTTGCTCACCTGTTTCTGGCGAGTGCCCCGCTCAGCGCCGTGGGGCGACCTCGGGCAGGATCCGTCGGAAGTGCCGGTGCACGCTAGCATGGCAGTCGCAGGCCGCGGCTTCCAGACCTTCGTGGCTGTGAATGATGATCCGGCCCCTCGCCTGGCGGATCAGGCCGCGTTGGCCGAGATCGCGCAGCGTCCGCGTCATGGTGGTGCGTTGCACGCCCAGCATCTGGGCGAGGAGTTCCTGGGTGATCTCCAACTCGTCGCTCCCGGCGCGATCCATGGCCGAAAGCAGCCAGCGGCAGCAGCGCTGGTCGAGCGGGTGCAAGGCATTGCAGACCACCGACTGCAGAACCTGGGCCAGCAGGGCATCGGCATAGCGGGCGAACAGGTCGTGCAGCCTCGGGCTCTTGGCTTTGGCCGCCTCCAGCCGTGCGGTGTCGATCCGCAGGCAGCTGCCCGGCAGCTGAACGATCGCGCGCGCGAACGCCGGCTTGTGGCCGGCGCTCACCACCCCGCCGATCGCCCCTTCCCTGCCGATGGTCGTGGCCTCGGCGACCGAGCCGTCGGCCATCACCAGGACCAGGGTCGCCATCATGCCCAATAGCGGGAAATAGGTGCTCACCACGTCATCCCCGCTGTCGACTAGCAGGGTGCCAGCCTCCAGCTCGACGACGTCGGCACCGGGCAGCAGGAGTTCCTGTTCCGCCGGGGAGAGCGTGACCAGGAGCCGGTTCTGCGCCAGCCGCTCCAGGGCGGCAGCGGGCAGATGGGAGGAAGGCTGGGGTGTTGCGGCGGCCATCGCGCTAGCTCATCCGACGTCGGATGAAGTGCGGGCGGGCGATCACGGGTTCCTGCCGAGCAGGCTGCCGATCCGTTGCCAGACCTGCTCCAGCGTGGCGCGGGTGACCTCGTCCAGTTCCCGCGCCTGGACCGCCTCCAGCGTACTGAGCAGGCGCCGGCCGCTGTCGCCCACGATCCGCACGGCCGGGACCGCGGGTGCCGGCCGCGAGGGTGCCGGGACCCGCCTGGCCGCACGTACCTGCCGTACTGTCGCCAAGCCCTGCTTGGCGAGATCCCAGAGCCGGAGCTGTTCCGCCTCGTCCTGGACCTGGGCGAGCTCGACCAGTAGTGACCGGCCGAGCCCGGGCACGCCGGGATACTCCGCGCGGATCCGCTCGGGCAGCCGGGCCAGGGACAGAAGCGCCGACACAGTGTTCTGCTTCTTGCCGACCGCCCTGCCCACCTCGTCCTGGGTCCAGCCCTTGTCCTGCATCAGGCGCAGGATCGCAGCCGCCTCCTCGAACGGGCCCAGCTGCTCGCGCTGCAGGTTCTCGACCAGCGCCAGCTCCAGCGGGTCGCCGTCGCTGACGATCGCAGCGATGGTGCTGCGGCCGAGCGCACCGGACGCCCGCCAGCGGCGTTCGCCAGCCACCACAATGTAGCGGCCGGGTGTGGCGGCGCGGCGGACCAGGATCGGCTGGAGCAGGCCATGCGCCTCGATCGAGGCAGCCAGCTCCTCCAGTGCCTGCGGGTCGAAATGGCGGCGCGGCTGTTCCGGGTCCGGGTCGATCGTCGCCAGGTCCAGTTCCACGATCTTCGGCAGGTCAGCCGAGGTCCGGAACAGCGCATCGGTAGCGATCCGGTCGCGCAGGGTCGGGCGGGCCGGCTTAGCGGATTTCGCGTTCGATCGCATCGGCGACCTCCTCGATGCCCCGGATGATGTCGGCGCGGATCTCGTCCGGCGCAGAAGTGACCGATGCCCGGTCGAAAGCGGTGGTGCGCCGGACCGGGGCGAACACCCGGTGCTTGGCACCCACCGCCGCGGTCAGCTCCTCCAGTGCCTCCCGGTCGTGCCGGTTGCGGGAGTCGTGGATGGTCGGCAGCAGGCCCAGGATCGCCAAGCCGGAATTGAGCCGGGCCCGGATCCGGTCGATCGTGTCGAACAGCAGCGACACGCCCATGATCGAGAGATAGTCGGTCTTGACCGGCACCAGCACCTGGTCGGCCGCTGCCAGCGCGTTCACCGTCAGCAGGCCCAACGAGGGCGAGCAGTCGATCAGGATGACGTCGAACCGGTTGGCCAGAGGAGCGAGCTTGTCGCGGACCAGGGTGGCGCCGTTCCACGCGGCGACCAGCTCGCTCTCGGCAGAGGCTAGGCGGATCGAGGCCGGCAACAGGGTAGGCGCCTCGCCGAGCAGGACCTTGTCGACGGGCTGGCGATCGAACAGCAGCGCATGAAGGGTCTGGTCGCGCCCTTCCAGAATCCGCGGGTCATGACCGGCATAAACGGTCAGGCTGGCCTGCGGGTCGTCGTCGATCATGAGCACGCGCCGGCCACGCCGGGTCAGGGCATGGGCCAGATGGAAGGTCGTGGTCGTCTTGGCGACGCCGCCCTTCTGGTTCGCGATCGCGATGGTCACCGCCATGTGGACGTCCGGAGCCTCTCGATCGGTGGAGCCAGCCCGATCGCTACGCGGGCACCGGTGCCGCCGCAAGTGGCCTGCGCATCCGACGTCGGATGAAGTGGCGCACCGGCCACGCTATCCGACGTCGGATGAAGCTTGCCGTGTCTCGACGCCGGCCGAAGGACGTGGCACCTGCGGTCGAGCGGCCGGAAAGGCGGGGGAAACAGGCATGGCGATCAGTGGTGCGGCGCGCGTGGCAGGGGTGATGGGCTGGCCGATCGCACACTCGCTCTCGCCGCTGCTGCACGGCTACTGGTTCGAGCGCTACGGCATCGACGGCGCCTATGTCCCGTTCCCGGTCCGGCCGGAGGATGCCGTCGCCGCGATCCGGGCGCTGCCGCTGCTGGGCCTGCGCGGCTGCAACGTCACCCTGCCGCACAAGGAAGCGGCCTATGCCGCCGTGGATCGCCACGACGAGAGCGCGCGGCGCATGGGCGTGGTCAACACCGTGATGGTGCAGCACGACGGCAGCCTGCTGGGTGCCTGTACCGATGGCATGGGCTTTCTCGCTAACCTGGCCGAGCAGGTGCCTGCCTGGCGCCCGGGGCAGGGCAAGGCAGTGCTGATCGGGATCGGCGGCGCGGCTCGGGCAGTCGCGGTCACGCTGCTGGATGCCGGGGTGCCGGGCCTGCGCCTGGTCAACCGCACGCTGGCCAAGGCGGAAGCGCTCGCCGCTGAGCTCCAGGCGATGTTCCCCGACGCCGCCATCAGCCCGCTCGGCTGGCCAGAGCGGGCAGGGGCACTCGATGGTGCCGGGCTGCTGGTGCAGGCGACGGCACTTGGCATGAAGGGCCAGCCCCCGCTCGACCTGAAGCTGGACGCCCTGCCAACCACCGCACCAGTGGCCGATCTGGTCTACACTCCGTTGGAAACCGACATCCTTCGCCATGCCCGGCGGCGCGGCCACCCAGTGGTGGATGGGCTAGGCATGCTGCTGCACCAGGCCGTGCCCGGCTTTCGCCACTGGGGCGGTGTGACGCCGGCGGTGGACGCCGAGACGCGCCAGGTGGTCGAGGCAGCGCTCCGGCAGCGCAACCATTGACGCAACCGCCGGCGACGATGCCGGTCAGAGGGAGGACGACGGATGGATTTGGGCCTGCGCGACAAGGTGGCGGTGATCACCGGAGGCAGCATCGGGATCGGCCTGGCGATCGGCCATGGCTTGGCGGCCGAGGGCGCGCATGTGGTGGTAGCGGCGCGCGACGGGGAGCGTGCTAAGTCCGCCGCCGACGAGATCGCCGGCCGCCATGGCGTGCGCACCCTGGCGCTAGGGGTCGACGTGGCGACCGCTGCCGGCTGCGAGACGATCGTCCAGGAGGTCGAGAAGGCCTTCGGCGGCGCCGACATCCTGATCAACAATGCCGGGACCGGCAGCAACGAGACGATCCTGGAAGCACCCGACGACAAGTGGCAGTACTACTGGGATCTGCATGTCATGGCCGCCGTCCGGCTGGGCAGGGGCCTGGCGCCGCAGATGATCCGGCGCGGCGGCGGCGTGGTCCTGCACAACTGCTCGATCTGCGCCACCCAGCCCTTGTGGTACGAGCCAATCTACAACACCACCAAGGCCGCCCTGGTGATGTTCTCCAAGAACCTCGCCAACGAGCTCATCCCGCACAATATCCGGGTCAACGCGGTCAATCTCGGCCTCACCCTCACGCCCGACTGGGTCAAGACCGCGACCCAGCTCACCGAGGGCACTGGCCGGACTTGGCAGGATTATATTCAGGGAATCGCCGACGAGTTCGCGCCGATCAAGCGATTCGCCAGCCCGGAGGAGGTGGCAAACTTCTTCGTGTTCCTCTGCTCGGACAAAGCCACCTACAGCGTCGGCTCCACCTATTATGTCGATGGCGGGATGCTGAAGACCGTCACCTGAACCACCGGCTGTGCCTGTTCCTTCATCACGGTGGCACAGTCCTTGCCTATCATCCGGGCAGCGAGGGGGGCGCTGCCCGGAGCGATGAGCAATGCATTTCGATCTGATCGTCATCGGTAGCGGCCCCGCCGGGCGCCGCGGCGCCGTCCAGGCCGCCAAGCTCGGCAAGGACGTGCTGGTGGTGGACAAGGGCCGCCGGGTCGGCGGCGTTTCGGTCCATACCGGCACCATCCCGAGCAAGACCCTGCGCGAAACCGTCCTGAACCTGTCGGGCTGGCGCGAGCGCGGCTTCTATGGCCGTTCTTACCGGGTGAAGAAGGAAATTTCTGCCTCCGACCTCTTGAACCGGCTGCACATCACCCTGAACCACGAGGTCGAGGTGCTGGAGCACCAGTTCGCGCGCAACCGGGTGACCACGCTCACCGGCGCTGCCCGCTTCCTCGACCCGCACCGCGTGGAGGTCGCGACCGCCTCGGGCGAACGGCTGACGATCTCGGCCGACCGCTTCCTGCTGGCGGTCGGCACCTGCCCGCATCGGCCGGACCATATTCCTTTCGATGGCCGCAGGGTCCTGGACAGCGACCAGATCCTGGAGATGGACCGGCTGCCGCGTCGCCTGGCGGTAGTGGGGGCAGGGGTGATCGGCGTCGAGTACGCCACCATCTTCAGCGCGCTCGACGTGCCGGTCACCCTGATCGAGCCGCGCCCGGCCATGCTGGAGTTCATCGACCAAGAGCTGGTCGAGGACCTGGTCCACCAGCTGCGCGACCGCGGCACGACCCTGCGTTTCGGCAGCAAGGTCACCGCGATCGACACGCCGGCGGACGGGCCCTGCATCGTCCGGCTGGAGAATGGCCGGGTGGTCCAGGCCGACATGGTGCTCTATGCTGCCGGCCGCACCGGCGCCACGGCCAGCCTGGAGCTGGAGGCCTGCGGGATCGAGGCGGATGCGCGCAGCCGCCTCACCGTCGATCCCAGGACCTTCCAGACTAGCCAGAAGCACATCTACGCCGCAGGCGACGTGATCGGCTTTCCGAGCCTGGCCTCGACCTCCATGGAGCAGGGCCGGCTCGCCGCCTGCCATGCCTTCGGCGTGGCCGCGCACGAGGCGCCGCGCTTCTTCCCCTACGGCATCTATTCCGTGCCGGAGATCTCGACGATCGGGCTCACCGAGGCGGAGGTGCGCCAGCAGGGCATCCCGTACGAGTGCGGCATCGCCCGGTTCCGGGAGACGTCGCGTGGCCAGATCATGGGGCTGAACGCCGGCATGATGAAGCTGATCTTCGCGCTCGATGGAAGCCGCCTGCTCGGCTGCCACATCGTGGGCGAGGGGGCGACCGAGCTCGTCCATATCGGCCAGGCGGTGATCAACCTTAACGGGACGCTCGACTACTTCATCCAGAACACCTTCAACTACCCGACCCTGGCCGAGGCCTATAAGGTGGCGGCCCTGGATGCCTGGAACCGGATGCCGAGGGGTAGCGGCCGCTAGAAGGGGAGGGGCCTTTACCTGGCGGCCCGCGTGACCCAACTGGTTCGGGAACGCTCGCCGGTACGGAGAAGGCAGTTGGAACAGCGGGAACTCGGCAAGTCGGGCCTCAGGATCGCGCCGCTCGTGTTCGGCGGCAACGTGTTCGGCTGGACTGCCGACGAGCGGACCTCGTTCGACCTGCTCGACCGTTTCGTCGACGCCGGCCTGAACGCAATCGACACGGCCGATGTCTATTCGGTCTGGGTGCCGGGCCATCAGGGCGGCGAATCCGAGACGATCATCGGCAACTGGATGAAGTCGCACAACGCGCGCGACCGGGTCGTGCTCGCCACCAAGGTCGGCATGGACATGGGCGCCGGGCGCACCGGGCTGAAGGCCGCCTGGATCGCGGAGGAGGTCGAGGCCTCGCTGCGCCGGCTGCAGACCGACCATATCGACCTTTACTTCGCCCACCAGGACGACCTGGACACGCCGCTCGAGGAAACGCTGGAGGCGTTCGCCCGGCTGGTGCAGGCCGGCAAGGTCCGGGCGATCGGCGCCTCCAACTACGAGGCCCCGCGTCTTGCCGAAGCGCTCGAGCTCTCGGCGAAGAACCGCTGGCCGCGCTACGAGGTGCTCCAGCCTCACTACAACCTCTATGACCGGCTGGCCTACGAGGTGGCGCTGGAGGAGGTCGCGAGCGAAGCGGGGCTCGGGGTGGTCACCTATTTCTCGCTGGCCCGGGGCTTTCTGACCGGCAAGTACCGCAGCGAGGGCGACCTCTCCAAGAGCGTGCGCGGCCAGGCACTGGCGGGCAACTTCGAGGAGCGGGGCCTGCGCGTGCTGGCAGCGCTCGACGAGGTCGCGGCCGAGACCGGCAGCACGCCCGCCCAGGTGGCGCTCGCCTGGCTGATGGCCAGGCCCTCGGTCACCGCACCGATCGCGAGCGCCACCAGCCTCGCTCAGCTCGACGAACTGATCGGCGCCGTCCATCTCCGGCTCGACGCGGATGCGCTGGAGCGCCTGGACCACGCGAGCACGCCGAAGCTGCTGGAGGAGTCGGAGAAGATCATCGCCAACGAGTGACGGGCCCACGAACGATGGGTGGGCCAGGCGGCCTCACGCGGCCTTGGTTGCCCTCCACCGTGAGCCGCACCAGCTCGTCCACCACGCTGACCAGCGCCTCTCCCTCCGGCAGGTTGTCCTCCCGGCCGGTGGACCATGCGGCGAGCTGAACTTCCGCACTGGTGCCGCGGGCGACGATGTCGTTGGCGCGGCGCAGCTCCACCCCGCAGCCCAGCTCGTCGGCATCCGCCTGGAGCTCCTCGACCAGCTCGGCCACGATGGTGCGCACCGGCACCAGCCGGCCGCGCTTCAGGCAGGCGATCTCCGCCTCCACGCCGGCGAGCTGCACCCGCCACCGGTTCTCCTCGGTGATCAGCCTCTGGAAGCGGTGCGGCTCCGGCTCCTCGGTGCGGGCGAACATTGCCAGCAGCGACTGGTAGAGGGCGGCCAGCGTGAGCGTGTCCTCCAGCCTTGTGCAGATCTCGGCGATCCGCAGTTCCAGCGTCGGCTGGCGCAGGCTCGGGCGCAGGTACCACCAGATCTTGGAGGGATCCGTGCACAACCCGGTCGAGGCGAACAGCTCGGTGAAGGCCTGCCATTCCGCCCAGTTGGCCATGACCTGCGGGATCCCAGTGCGCGGGAACTCGCCGAAGATGGTGGGGCGGAACGCCTTCATCCCCGTGGCATGGCCCTGCCAGAACGGCGAGGAGGTGGAAAGCGCCAGGAAGATCGGCAGGTAAGGGATCAGCCGGTTCATCACCCGGATGCGCCGGTCCTTGTCCTCGATCCCCGCATGGATGTGCATGCCGCAGACCAGGGCACGGCGCGCCACCATCCGGTAGTCCTGCGCGATCTTGCGGTAGCGCGCCCCCTTGCTGGTCACCTGGTCGTCCCAGCGCGAGAAGGGATGGGTGGAGCTTGCCACCGGCGCCATGCCGTAGCGGCGCGCGATGGTCGCGATCGTGCCGCGCAGCCGCACCAGCTCCCGGCGCGCTTGGCCGACCGTCCGGCACACCCCGGTCGCAATCTCGATCTGCGACTGGAGCAGCTCGCCCGTGACCTGGTCGCCCAGGGCCTTGCGGCACTCGGCGAAGAACCGAGGGTTGCGCCTGGGCACCAAGGCGCGGGTCTCTAGATCGACCAGCAGATACTCTTCCTCGATGCCGAGCGTGTGGCGGACCGGCTTGCTGCTCATCGTCTGCACGTTCTTCGGGCCTGGCCCGGCACCGCTGCCGGACGTCCGGTCAA
This sequence comes from Geminicoccus flavidas, assembly GCF_009806515.1. Lineage (GTDB taxonomy): Bacteria > Pseudomonadota > Alphaproteobacteria > Geminicoccales > Geminicoccaceae > Geminicoccus > Geminicoccus flavidus. Next base: position 12,223 of record NZ_WUJP01000733.1, read on the forward strand.
CTTGGCGGATGCCCCACGGTTCCGTGTGAAATGGGCAGGGCCCGGTCAGAGGCTCCAGGCGCTCAAAGCCATGCCCCCAGCGGCTGCCGTCGCCACCACCAGCCAGACCGGCAGCCGCCAGATCGCCAGCAGGAGGAACAGCAGCATGGCTAGGGCGAAGTCGGCTGGGCGGTGGATGCTCGACACCCAGACCGGGTCGTAGAGCGCCGCCAGAAGGATGCCGACCACGGCCGCATTGATCCCGGCCAGGACCGCGCGCACATGCGGGCGGCGGCGCAGGCTCGCCCAGAAGGGCAGGGTGCCCAGCACCAGGAGGAAGGAAGGCAGGAAGATTGCGCCGAGGCAGAGCAGGCCGCCCGCGATACCGTTCGGTGCCGGATGCAGTACAGCACCCAGATAGGCGGCAAAAGTGAACAGCGGCCCCGGCACGGCCTGGGCCATGGCATAGCCGGCCAGGAACTGGTCGGGATCCACCCAGCCGGGTGCCACCACGGCACTCTGCAGGAGCGGCAGCACGACATGGCCGCCGCCAAACACCAGGGCGCCGGCGCGATAGAAGCGGTCGAAGATCGCGAGCGCGGTGCTGCCCGTGCCTTCGGCCAGGAGCGGCAGCCCCAGGAGCAGGAGCACGCAGAGCAGCAGGGCGCCCGCCGCGAGACCGGCCGGGATCCGCACCAGCAGCGTCTCTCGCTGACCGGCAGGGGCCTCCCGCGGCAGGAGCAGGCCGACCGCACCGCCGAGCATGATGGCGGCGAGCTGCCCGCCTGAGCCTGGTGCCAGGAGCGCCAGCACCGCCGCGGCAGCGGCCAGGCTCGCCCGGACCCGATCCGGGCAGAGGCTGCGCGCCATGCCGTCGACCGCCTGGGCCACCACCGCCACCGCCATGATTTTGAGCCCGCGCAGCCAGCCGGCCGAGCCCGGATCCACGTCGGTGACCAGCAGAGCGAACAGGATCATGAGCAGGGCAGATGGCAGGGTGAAGCCCAGCCAGGCTGCCCCCGCACCAGGCAAGCCGGCGCGCAAGAGGCCGATCCCCATGCCGACCTGGCTGGAGGCGGGACCCGGCAGGAACTGGCACAGCGCCACCAGGTCGGCATAGGCAGCCTCGCTCAGCCACCGGCGGCGGACCACGAACTCCTCGCGGAAGTAGCCCAGATGGGCGATGGGTCCGCCAAACGAGGTGAGGCCCAGGCGGAAGAACACCGCCAGCACTTCGACCGCCGGGTGCCGAGTCACGTCACTCCTTTTCGGCCGGGCGCAGCGCTGCCGCTTCCTGCTCCTCTTCGCGCCATTCCAGCTCCGGGTCGTAGGCGGCGATCTCGGAGAAGGCGAACAGCAGCAGCACCACGCCGAAGATGATCTCCGCGATCACCAGCAGCCGGGCGAACGCGTGGAGCGGGGTGATGTCGCCATAGCCGATGGTGCTGAGGTTGATGAAGGAGAAGTAGATGGCATCGGGCAGGGCGAGCTTGCCGGGCGTGCCGCCGATCGCGAAGGCGGGTTCGCTCGCCACATGGTCGAGCATGGCGAACAGGGCGGCGAAGACGATGCCGATCAACAGGTAAACGATCACGAAGGCGAACACCGGCACGATCCGGGCCTGCATCCGCCGCAGGAAAATCCGGAACAGGAGTCCGGTCTCGTTGAGCAGGAACACGACATCCGCCGCGAACCCGAGGCAGAGCGCTCCGGTCAGCCCCGCCGCACCCAGGAGCGTCAGCGTCACCGACGCGGGGTGCTCGTCCGCCGGGAGCAGGACCACGGCCACGGCACCGGCCAGCGTGCAGGCCCCCAGCCAGACCAGGCCGCGCTGGAGGATCCGCCGCGTCGCGCGGCGCTGCGGGCGCTGGAGCTGCGCCAGGATCGCCGGCCGCTGCCGGGCGATGCCGATCACGAGACCCAGGATCGGCAGGAAATAGGCGAGCGCCTCGCCCAATGGGTAGGCGCGGCGGAACAGCGACATACAGGCAGCGGCGAATAGGCCGGTGTAGATCGCGATGCAGATGGCGAGCGTCACGGTAATGCCGGTGGTGCCGGGCACCAGCCTGCCGACGGCCAGCATGCCGCCGCCCGCCGCGGCCAGCATCAGCAGCACGAGTATGGGCCGGTGCAGGCCCACCGAGCCGCCGATCAGCAGGAGCATGACCAGGCTCAGCACGAGGCCGCCGGTGAGGATGGCAGGCCGGTGCGGCCCATGCGGCTCAGCCGGCAAGGGCCGCACCGATCCTAGCCTTGACCCGGTCGGACCAGACCAGCTCGCTGTCGTATTCACCGGCAAAGCAGGGCCGGTCGTCCGGCAGCACGACCCAGGGATGCCGAGTCGCGGTGAAGCAGTGGATGTCCGGAACCATGGCCTCGGCCTCATCCAGGATGCCGACCGGCACGATCGCGATCCGGTCACCCAGGAGGGAATGGTTGCTCCAGAGCATCGCCCGGCAGGTCCAGCAGCGGTGCAGCTTCTGCCCGGCCGGCAGCGCGGAAGGCGTGTGGACCGCTTCGGGGTCCTGGCCCGTGAGCGTGATCCGGTCCAGCTCGATCATGGCGTTGACCGCGAACGGCGCGCCGGTGACCCGCTGGCAGAACCGGCAATGGCAGGCATGGGTGAGGATGGGCTCGTCTTCCAGGCGCAGGCGCACGGCACCGCACAGACAGCCGCCCTCGAACGTCCTGGCCATCGCTCTTGCCCCCTGGCTCTCCCGCGCGTGGGCGCGACCCTGTCAGGCGGGCCCGGCACTGCCAAGCCCGGTCAGCGCCGCACCAGCCGGAGCAGGCTCCTGCCGTCCTCCCGGCTCGGCAGGAGCAGATCGCGCAGGCTGGTGCCGAAGATCCGGTGCCAGGCAGCCAGCACCGCCACCGCCACCACCGCCTGGCCCAGCGTATAGGCGACAGCGGCGCCCGGCACGCCGTGGAGCGGGGTGAGCCACCAGGCCAGCAGCCCGTGGATCAGCGTGCCCGGCCCGAAGATCACCAGGCCGAGCTTCGCCTGGCCGCGCGCCGAGAGGCCCGGGAACAGCATGCTGGCCTGGCAGCCCAGTACCGCGCCCGGCAGCATCAGCCGCAGCGACGGCGTCTCCGCGGCATAGGTTTCGCCCAGCAGCAGCGTGAGCAGGTAAGGTGCCAGCACGGCCACTAGCACCGCGAACAGGGCCATGGCCAGCGTCAGGAGGCGCACCAGCCGGATGGTGGCGCGCGCCCCCTGGCCGTCCCGGTCCTGCTGGACGCCATGGGCGAACACCGCGACCCCTACCGCGGTCGCGAGCTCCGCCAGGAGCTCGGTCATCCTGAGCGCGCCGACATAGCGGCCTACCAGCTCAGGGTTGCCCACCGCGGTGACCGCCCAGATGCCGACCCGGCCGAACAGCATCACCCCGATGATCCCGAACAGGAACGGCAGGCCGCTCAGCACCAGGTCGCGCCCGAGCGCCAGGGAGGGCCGGGGCAGTGGCCGCAGGCGCCAGAGCAGCTGGCCCGTCAGAACCAGCGCACCGCTCCATTGCGCCGCCACCAGGATCAGGAGTGCTGCCTCCAGGTCGAGCCGGCCGGTGACAAAGGCCGGCACGGTCAGGGCGAGCAAGACGGCCCGCACCGCGAGTTCGCCCACGTTCAGTTCCGCCACCCGCTTCAGCCCGAGCAGCGGCCCCTGCAGGGTTCGCATCACCACCTGCGGCGGCGTGACCATCGCGGCGCTCAAGAGCAGGCTGCTGCCCAGCTCGTAGCCGGCCAGCGTGCAGGCATACCAGGTAGCGGCAGCACCCAGCGGCATCACCACGAACAGGAGCGCCATGGCGGTGCTGGCGACCGCACCGGCCGGCACGCCTCGCTGCCCGATCGCATAGGCGCCGGCCTGGCGCACGCCCAGGTCGAGTGCGACGG
>NZ_WUJP01000734.1 GCF_009806515.1 Geminicoccus flavidas
TCAGGATCAGGGTCGTCGCCACCAGGAAGCCGTAGAAGCCGAAATCGGTCACCGGCAGGGCACGGGCCAGCAGGGCCAGGGCCAGCACGTTGGCCCCGCGCATCAAGAGACGGCTGGAGAGAACCCAGGCAGTATCGAGGACGAGGCGGCGCAAGCGGGAGATTCCTCGGGCGGCGGCAGCGTGGCGCCGGTTTGGTACTGGACGGGCGTCCTGCCAAGCGGCATCGCCTTGGCGGTACCCAGGCCAGGCCTGGACCGAGGATGCAACGGGAGATGGCGATGGACCAGCGAGTGACGGCGGCATTCGAGGCGCTGCGCCAGCATGCGGTGGAGGTACGGCAGCTTCACCTGCGCCAGCTCTTCGAGGAGGACCCCGGCCGGTTCGACCGGTTCACGGCGGAAGCCTGTGGCATCCTGATGGACTATTCCAAGGCGCGGATCACGCCCGAGACCATGCCGAAGCTGGCGGCACTGGCCGAGGCGGCGGGGATCGAGGCGCGCCGCGACGCCATGTTCCAGGGCGAGAAGATCAACACCATCGAGGACCGGGCGGTGCTGCACACCGCCCTGCGCAACCGCAGCGGCGATTCCGTGCTGGTCGACGGCAGGGACGTGATGCCGGATGTGCTAGCCGTGCTGGACGCCATGCGGAAGTTCACCGATGCGGTGCGCGACGGCAGCCGCACCGGCTCGACCGGCAAGCGCTTTTCCGACGTGGTCAATATCGGCATCGGCGGCTCGGATCTGGGCCCGCGCATGGTGGTCCGCGCGCTGTCACCGGACAGCTCGCCGGAGCTGCGCGTCCATTTTGTCGCCAATGTCGATCCCGCCGACATGCACGACGTGCTGGCGCGGCTGGACCCGGCCACCACCCTGTTCGTGATCGCGTCCAAGACCTTCACCACCATGGAGACCATGACCAATGCTCGCGCCGCGCGAGCCTGGGTCGCGGACACGCTGGGCGAGGATTCGGTCGGCGCCCATTTCGTCGCGGTCTCGACCAACGCCAAGGAGGTGTCGGCGTTCGGCATCTCCACCGACGAGATGTTCGGCTTCTGGGACTGGGTAGGCGGTCGCTACTCGCTCTGGTCCGCGATCGGCCTGCCGATCGCGCTCTCGATCGGCTTTGCCAAGTTCGAGGAACTGCTGGACGGTGCCCACCAGATGGACCGCCACTTCCGGGCGGCACCGCTGCAGGAGAACCTGCCGATGCTCCTGGGCCTCTTGCGGGTCTGGGAGATCGACGCCATGGGCAGCACCTCGGTGGCTCTCCTGCCCTACGACCAGCGCCTGGAGCTGTTCACCCCGCATCTCCAGCAGGTCGACATGGAGAGCAACGGCAAGGGCGTGATGCTGGATGGCACGCCGGTCGCGTCCGGTTCGGGCCCGGTGATCTGGGGCTCCCCTGGCACCAACGGCCAGCACGCCTTCCACCAGCTCCTTCACCAGGGGAACCGCATCATTCCCTGCGAATTCCTGCTGGCCCGGCACAGCCGCACCCCGATCGGCGATGGCCACGCCAAGCTGGTCGCCAACTGCCTGGCCCAATCCGAGGCCCTGATGCGCGGCAAGAACGAGGCGGAGGTCCGGGCCGAGCTGAGCAAGCAGGGTCTGTCCGGCGAAGCTCTGGAGAAGCTCGTCCCGCACAAGCTGTTCACCGGCAACCGGCCCTCGATCACCTTCCTCTACGACCGGCTGGACCCCCGCACCCTGGGCGCCATCACCGCCCTCTACGAGCACGCGATCTTCGTCCAGGGTGCCTGCTGGAACGTGAACAGCTTCGACCAGTGGGGCGTGGAGCTGGGCAAGCAACTGGCCCTGCCGATCCTGGAGGAACTGACCGGCGGCAAGTCCGGCAGCCACGACGCCTCCACCGCTGGCCTGCTGGCCCGGGCCAAGGGTTGAGAAGCGGGCGACTTGGCGAGGAACATATCCTTGACGTTGCAGAGGAGATTCCGGAGATCCTGAAGTAACTTCAGGAAGAGCAGCCATGCCGTATCGCACCGCCGCGGCGGCCGGATGGCCGGGTGTTGGTGAGGCATGGCGGTGGGCAGGGCGTGGGCGGCGCTTGGTCAGGTTGGGCTCGTCATTGCTCTGCCGGCTGTGGCGGCAGCGGAGACCGGCGGTTCGACCTGGCTGGTGAGGATCGGTGGCGCTCTCGAATACGGCCCCGACTATTCGGGCGCTCGCTCCCGGGGCATCACGCCGGTCCTGTCCGATCTGGAGTTCTACCGGGCGGATGACGGGCCGACCTTTGGGGCGCCCGACGATGGCTACGAGCTGCCGCTGTTCGACAATGGCTGGCTCAACCTGGGCCCGGCCGGCGACTACCAGCCCGGCCGCTCGGCCGGCAACGACGCCCGCCTGCGCGGCCTCGACAACTATCCCGCCACCTTCGTGGCCGGCGTCTATGGCGAGGCCTGGCCGGTGGCGGACCGGCTGCGCGGCCGGATCGAGCTCGTCCATGGCCTGCACTCCGGTCCGGCCTCCAGGCCAATCTGTTCGCCGACTGGGTCGAGCGGTACGGCCCCTGGACCTTCTCGGGCGGGCCCCGGGCGGTCTGGGGCAATGCTGCGTTCATGCAGGACCGCTTCGGCATCTCGCCAGCCGCCGCGGCACGCAGTGGCCTCGCCGCCTTCGACGCCGATGCCGGGTTCGGCTCGGTCGGGATGACCCTGGCGGTCAGCTACGCGCTCTCGCCAAGTTGGACGGTCACCCTCTATGACACCTATGGTCGACTGGTCGGGGACGCCGCCGAAAGTCCCATCGTCACGACCATCGGCTCCAGGAACCAGAACGTCCTGGGCGTGAGCCTGGAATACACGTTCGACACGGGTCTTTGAGCCGGTTGCCGGTAACGCCGGAGGAGAATCATGCGTCTGCTGCTGTTGCTCCTCGGGACCGAGACGTTGCGGCGGCACTGGGCCTGGTTCGCAGGGCTGGGCCTGGTCTGGCTGGCCGCCGGCATCTTCATCTTCGTCGATGCGCTCGACGGCATGCTGTACTTCCCGCTGCGACCGTTCGGCTGGCTGCTGGTGGCGGAGGGCTCGCTCAGCGTCCTGCTGGCGCTGACCCGGATCGCCGTGCATCCCCCGCTGCGCCTGGCGCGCGGCCTGCTGGTCCTGCTGGCGGGCCTGCTCATCGTCAGCCCCTGGCACCTGCATGACTTCATCCTGGCCCTGGTGTTCGGCCTGTTCCTCCTGGCGGACGGCGTCTTCCGGATCGCGTCGGCCTGGGTCGTGCGCTTTCCCGGGTGGCGCCTGGCCCTGGCGGGAGGCGTTGCCGAGTTCCTGCTCGGCGTCTTCGTGCTGGAGCCCTACCCGACCTGGTACGCCGGCACCGTGCCCGGCTGCATCGGGATCGCCCTGGCACTGACCGGCCGCTCGGCGCTCCTGGTCGGCTGGCGGCTGTACCGGCTGCCGCCGCATGCCTCGCTCGGCATGCTCTATGCGCGGGGCCACTTCCTGCAACGCAGCCAGCTCGAGCTGGAGCGGCAGCGGGTGGACCGCCCGTCCGGCGACGTGCTGACCGTCCATGTCTGGACCGCGACCGGCACGGCCAGCGATCCGGTGCGCCGCCCGCTGGTCGACCGCTACATCGCCGCGGTCGACAAGAAGGGGGTGATCTCCACCGGCCATGCCGCCCTGGAGCTGCCGCCCGACATCTATATCAGCCACTACCCGGCCGTGGAGATCGACCACTCCCCCACCGACTTCACCCGAATGCTGCGCGCGACCAGCGAGAACGACATGCCCGGCCGGTTCCAGCCGAGCTACCGGGAAGAGGCGGCAGAGTGGTGCGAATCCACCGAAAAGATCCGCTTCCGCCGGTTCGACGGCGAGCGGGTGCGGCGCTTCTGGGAGATGTACCGGCAGGATGCGACCTACAACCTGACCAACCGCAACTGCTCCAGCGTGGTGGCTCAGGCCCTCGAGATCGGGCTCGAGGGCACGCTCGCCCGGTCCCGGCGCGGGCTTGGCCATGTGCTGCGTATCCTGTTCAGCACCGAGTTCTGGGCGGCCAACATCGTGCGCAAGCATGCTGAGTCCATGGCCTGGACGCCCGGCTTCGTCCTGGACTATGCGCGCAACCTCCGGGCATTGGAGAACCCGCCGCCGCTCAGCCTGCGCGGCATGCTGGCGGCCATGCGCAGCAACTGGCGGCACCGCCAGGTCCTGAAGCGGCGCCAGCAACGCGGCAGGGCCCTCGCGTGAGCAGCCGCAGCATCGAACAGCCGGCCGGCGGCCGCAGCCGGCTGATCCTGCTCGGGATCGGCGTGGTCATCCTGGCCGCCTCGATCTTCGGCCTGGTCTATGGCCTGACCGCACCCCTGATCGCCGGCGACCTGGCGGCTCTCGGCCATGGCGAGTTCGTCATCGGCCTGAACGCCACGATGCACGCAGTGGGCGTCCTGCTGGTGGCGCCAGCGCTGCCCCGCCTGACCCGCCGGTTCGGCACGCGCAACCTGGTGCTGGCGGCACTCCTGGCGAGTGCGGTGCTGCTCTGCCTGTTCCCGGCGATGCCGATCGTCTGGCTGTGGTTCCCCCTGCGCATCCTGCTGGGCGTGGCCGCAGAAATCCTGTTCGTCCTGACCGAGACCTGGACGGCAGCCCTCAGCACCGACGCGATCCGCGGCCGGGTGATGGCGGTCTATACCGCCGCCATGTCGCTGGGCTTTGCCGGCGGCCCCGCTATCCTGGCCGTCGCCGGCACCGGCACCGAGGCCTATCTGATCGGCGCGGTGATCCCGCTGGTCGCCCTCCTGCCGCTGCTCCTGCCGCTGGCCAAGCCGCCGCCGCCGGTGAACGACGAGCCGGGCCATCCCATGCGCTTCGCCCGGCTCGCCCCGATCGCGATCGGGGCCACCTTCCTCAATGCCGCGGTGGAAACGGCCGGCCTGTCCTTCATCCCGCTCTATGCCGCCAATCTGGGCTGGACCGAGCAGGCCGGCCTCCAGCTCATCACCACGCTGATGGTGGGCGCCATCGTCCTGCAATTGCCGATCGGCTGGCTGATCGACCGGTTCGACCGCGAGCGCCTGGCCATCCTGTTGGCGGCCCTGGCCGCCGTCGGCGCCTTGTTCTGGCCCTGGACGCTCGCCTTGCCCTGGCTCGCCTACGGCTTCGTGTTCGTCTGGGGCGGCCTGTTCGTCGGCATCTACACGGTGATGCTGACGATCGTCGGCAGCCGCTTCACTGGCAGCGACCTGGTGGGGATCTATGCGGTCATGAGCCTGGCCTGGGGCCTGGGCGCCCTGGTGGGTCCCACGGCGGCCGGTGCCGCCATGAGCCTGAGTCCGACCCTGGGCCTGCCGCTCGCCATCGGCATCGGCTGTGCCCTGTTCGCGCTCGCGGCGTCATGGCGGCGCCCTGAAGACTGAAGGGGCCGCCTACGACCGGTAGATGGGCCTGTGCAGCCCTTGCACCCCCAGTGCCACGGGCCGAAGCTCAGGCTCGGCGCAGGTAGCAGCGGCCGATCCCGGTTGAGCCACACGCCTTCGAGCCAGAGGCCGAGGAAGTCGGCACCAGGAGCGGGGCCAAGCCGGCACCCAGTGCCAGCAGGCTGACGTGGACCCGGCGTGCTCCGTCGGAGAGGTGCAGGGGAGGGTGGAAGCAGCGCCGGCAGCGCTGAACGAAAGGTGACGAGGCCGCCCCCCAGGATGGCGATGAAGCGGTCGATCAGTGCATCGAGATCGACCTGTGCGCCACTCTCTGAAAGCCAGGCATCCGGCGTTACCCGTCGTCCGACCCCAGCGAGGCCTCAGCCGCCGCGCCGCTGCCGGACCATGAAGGCGTCGTAGCCGAACTCCGCCACCTGCCACCACAGATACTGGTCGTCGCGGAACGCCACCAAGTGGTCGTAGACCTTTCGGAAGTCCTCGCTCCGGTCGCGGAGCTCGGCATAGAGCTGCTGCGCCTCCCGCCAGGAGGCCTGCAGGATCTCCTGCGGGAACGGCCGCAGCACCGCACCGGCGGCGACCAGCCGCTTGAGGGCACCCGGATTCACCGCGTCATACTTGGCGGTCATCCAGCCGTTCGCATAGGCCGAGGCATAGGTGACGATCGCGCGGTAGTGCTCCGGCAGCTCCTGCCAGTTCTTCAGGTTGATCAGCGTGCAGGCGAGCGCACCGCCTTCCCACCAGCCCGGGTAGTAGTAATATTTCGCGACCTTGTAGAGGCTGAGCTTCTCGTCGTCGTAGGGGCCGACGAACTCGGCGGCGTCGATGGTACCTTTTTCCAGCGCCGGGAAGATGT
>NZ_WUJP01000735.1 GCF_009806515.1 Geminicoccus flavidas
CGCCCGGCGAGATCTGCTGCGGCACGGCACCCAGGCGCTGCCAGATCTCCCCGGCCATGCCGGGAATGCGGAACTTCAGGCCCTTCAGGTCCTCGACCGTCTTCAGCTCCTTGCGGAACCAGCCGCCCATCTGGCAGCCCGAGTTGCCGCCGGGCAGGGCATAGGCATTGTACTTCTCGAGGAACTGGTTGAGCAGTTCCCCGCCGCCGCCCTGGTACATCCAGGCATTCTGCATCCTGGTGTTCAGGCCGAAGGGGAGGCCGGTGAACAGGGTGAAGGTCGGGTCCTTGCCAGAATAGAAATAGGTGGGGCCGTGGCCCATCTCGACCGTGCCGTTCTGCACCGCGTCCAGCACCTGCAGGCCCGGCACGATCTCGCCGGCGGCGAACACGTCGATACGGAACCGGCCCTCGCTGAGTTCGCCCACCACCCGGGCGAACTCCAGAGCCGTGCCGTAGATCGTGTCCAACGATTTCGGGAAGTTGGACACGAGGCGCCAATGCAGTTCCGGCAATTCCTGCCCCTGCGCCGGCCTGGGCGGGGCCAGTAGCCCCATGCCCACCGCCGTGCCCGCCATGCCCGATACGAGGCCGCGCCGCCCGATCATCCGCCCTCATCCCATGGTTGGCCGCGGGGGCGGAGCCTACACGGCCAAAGGCGGCACGTCAGCGGGAGCGCGGATCGATCTGACCGATCGAGGGGGAGGTGGCGGGCAGATTGACGAAGCCCGGTCGGTGCCCGGGCGGCACCGCCGAGCGGCGGGTCATGCGGAACAGCACGAAGGCGGCGACTGCGCCGGTCACCGTGCCGCAGAACAGGAACAGGCCCGCCGGCCCGACCAGCTCCATCAGCCGCGCCGCCACGACTGGGCCAATCGCGGCACCGATCGCCCAGATGAACAGCATGCCCGAGGCCAGCCGGGTCATCCCGCCGGCGGCCGCGACATGGTCGGCGGCATGGGCGGCACAGATCCCGTAGAAGCTGAGCGCCACCCCGCCGAACAGGACGAACACCACGAGCAGCGCCACCCGGCCCGCGGGCGGCGCCAGCCCCAGCAGGGCCGAGACCGCGGCCACGCCGGCCAGGCAGCCGACGATCACCCAGCGCCGGTCGATCCGGTCAGACAGGCGGCCGAGCGGCCACTGCACCACGAGCGAGCCCAGCTGCATCGCCGAGAGCAGCACCACCGGCAGGCTCACCCCGATGCCGATCGTGTCGCCCCAGACCGGCAGGAGGGCCGGCACCGCGCCGTTGATCAGCCCGGCACCCATCACCCCCACCACCGCCGCCGGTGCGGTCTGCCAGAGTTCACGCAGGCGGAAGCCGAACTCGGTCGGCATCGGCGGCTCGCGGGTGCGGGTCAGGGTGATCGGGATGAGCGCCGCGATGAAGCCGGCCACCGCGAGCGCGATCCAGAAGCCTGCCTCCGGATCGCCGAAGGCGAACCAGGTCTGGGCCAGGATCACTCCGGCCTTGATCGCCACCAGGTAGAAGGCGATCACGCCGCCGCGCGAATCCCTGGGCGTGGCGGCGGCGAGCCATGCTTCCACCACCACGAACAGCGCGGCCAGCACGCAGCCCATCAGGAAGCGCAGGAGGATCCACAACCATGGGGCGGCGGTGGCGTCGAACGCCATGGACACCAGGGCGCAGCCGGCGGCCAGTGCCGCGAACGCACGGATATGGCCCACGCGCCGCACCAGGCGCGGTCCGATCGCACAGCCGAACAGGAAGCCGGCGCCATAGGCGGTGCCGATCAGGCCGACCATCACCGGCGAGGCCTGCGCCAGGGTCAGCCGCACCGGAAGCAGGATCGCGAACAGCGCGTTCGCGAACTGCAGGAGCGTCGCCCCGCAGACGACCGCGACCACCGCGGCATAAGGACCCATCAGCGACTTCCCGCGATCCCCAGGATGCAGCCGGCCGGCTGAGGTGGCTACGGCCCTGAGCATGCCGCAAGGCAGCGGCGGTGGCGACCGCCGGGCGGCGAGCTGCCGCCATTCATGCGCCGCGTGTGGTCTCGGCGACGCCGAAAAGGATCCCGGGCGGCGGAATGGTGCGGGCCTCGGCCTGCCGGCTCAGACGCCCCGCCAGCTCCGCGGCGCCCCGGTGTCGACATGGACGAAGCCGCTGGTCGGATAGAAGCCCACGCCGCCGCGATTGAGGGCAAGGGCGGCGTTGCGGATCTGCTTGGTGCTGCGGCCGGCGATCCGCAGGTCGATCGCCTGGCCCTTCATGTGGAAGCTGTTGGTCGCGGCCCCGCGCCGGCGGCGACGCAGCATCGCATTGGTCGCAGGAGTGCGGTAGCCGGACAGGACGCTGATCCGCTCCTCCACCTCCAGCTTCTGCTGCAGGTCCCAGAGCAGGTCGAGCAGGTCCGGGTCGATATGCTTGACCTCGTTGTTCCGCCAGTCGCGCAGCAGATGGTCGATGCGCAGCAGGTTCTCTGGGATCAGCCGGCCGTCCGCCTTGTACACCACCTTCAGCGACTCGCCCGTGGT
>NZ_WUJP01000736.1 GCF_009806515.1 Geminicoccus flavidas
CTGGTGATAGAACGACAGGACCCGCTCGATGCCTCTGGCCTTGCTGCGGGCGAGTGCAGGGGTGGGCAGGCTGGCGGCGGCGACGGCGATCGGAGCGGCGAGACAGACGCCAAGCCAGGAGCGGCGCGTCAGCTTCGCGCGCGGCGCGGTATCGAGCAAGGGTCCCCCCGGACGAGACAAGGCTGAGGGAAGGGCCGCAGGCAACTGCCCCACAATGCAGTCAATTCAAGCTCTTGCGGCCGAACCTTCCCGTAAGGTCTCCTTAAGGGTGAAGCAATCGGGTAAGTGCGTCACAGCAGCTGTGGCAGCAGCGCATCAGGCTCGGCGGCGCGAGGCCGCGCCGGCCTGCCTTCCAGGCCGGCTGCCACGCGCTCAGCGGCCTGCGGCTTCCTCGGGCGTGAGGGTGCGCAGTGCCAGCGCATGGACCCGCTCCGCCATCAGGTCGGCCACCAGCTCGTGCACCAGCCGGTGGCGCGCGATCCGGCTCTGGCCCCGGAACCGCGGCGACACCACCAGCACCTCGAAATGGGTCTCGCCGCCTTCCCGCCAGCCGGCATGACCGCGATGGCCGGCAGAACGGTCCGCCACCTCGACGACCTCCGGTTCCAGCGGCGCCAGCGCCAGCCTGATCCGCTCGCTCATGCTCATCCCGAACCCTCCAGGCTGCGCCAGCATCTGCCGCCGCAGCATCCGGATGGCAAGTGCAGGGACGGGTCTCAGCGTGAACGGATCGTTAACCCTTACGCCTTATGGTTGCTTGCAGACGCAACCGCGACGGGTGGTTGCCGGGCCTGGGCCATGACGGAGACGAGCAGGATGAGCGTCAAGCTGGAGCGGCAGAGAGCAGCGGGGGCCGGGCGCTCCCGTGCCCAGGACATCGACAAGTTCGTGGGCAACCGCATCCGGGCGCGCCGCACCATGCTGGGCCTGACCCAGCAGCAGATGGCCGACATCATCGGCGTGACCTACCAGCAGGCCCACAAGTACGAGAAGGGGGTCAACCGGATCGCTGCCGGCCGGCTCTTCCAGATCGCCCAGGCGCTAGGGGTGGAGGTTGGCTTCTTCTTCGAGGGCATGACCCACAGCACGGGGGCCAGCCCGCCGCCCCAGCAGCGCATGCTCCTGGAACTCGCCCGCAACTTCATCGCTGTGCCGAGCCGCCGCCATCAGGAAGCGATCTGCAGCCTCGCCCGGGCGCTCGCCAGCGCCGAGGAGTGAGCGGCGCCATCGGTCCTGGTGCCGGTGCCTAGGGATCAGCGCGCGCAGCCGGAGCAGGGCCGGGCCAGGCTGATTCTCTCCATGACGCGGCTGGCCCTTCGCGGCGACCATGGTGACCAGCGTGTCGCCAGACCAGGCGGACATCGTCCGATGGCCCGTCCTTCTCGATCGAGACGAGCCCCGGCAGCACGCACGGCTTCGGCCTGGGCACCGGCGTGCCGTCGAACCCACTCTGCACCCGGCACGCCCGCTGGCCGCAGTAGAGCCAGCAACAGCGCCAGCAACGCCCTGCCCGCGGGTGCACCCTGCCGGCGCCTGCACGGCCATGTCTCAGCAGCCAGTGGCAGGCAGGTTCGGGATATTGTAAGGCAGCGGCTGATTACTCGGCTGGTCACCACCCTGATCCTGGCAGGATATGGCGAAAACCGTCGGCCATGCCATTGACGTCAAGCTGTCGCTGACCGCCGCGGCGCTGGGCGCCATCACCCGCAAGGACCTGGCCCTGGCGTTCCGCCGGGCGAACCCGGCGACGTCGTTCGATCTCGAGCGGGCGCACAAATGGCTGCAGGGCCGCTCGAAGCCGCGCGAGATGGCGCTCTACGAGGACTGGTCCAGCCTCCTGGGCCTGGGACGGCCGGGCTCCTGGATCGCCGAGTGCAGCGTCGAGGATTTTCTCGACGCGGTCTGCCCTCAGGGCGGTCCCGAGCGTTCGGTCATGCTGCGCCGGGCCGAGGCCTTTCGCGGCACCGGGCAGCGCGAGCGCCCGGAAGGCGTGCAGGAGCTGGTGGGCCAGTATGCCTGCTACTCCCACGCCTGGTCGCCCTACTTCGCCGGGCGGCTCATCCGTGGCTGCCTCAGCATCACCCTGCCGGCATCGAACACCCAGCCGCGCGCCGCTTATGCCGAGTCGCTGCCGCACGGCCAGCTCCAGACCGAGGGCTCGCTCACCCTGACGGCCCATGCGCTCCAGCTGGACCTGCGCGATCCGCAAGGCGGTGCCCAGCTCGTCCATGTCCTGTTCGGCCCGTCCCCGCCGGTCAGCGTGCTGGGCGGGCTGATGTGCGGCACCACCATTCTCGGGCCGGAGCGGGTCCCGTCCGTGACCCGGATCCTGATGGTCCGCTTGCCCGCCGCCGGCCCTGGCGTCGCCATGCGCGAGGCCTATCTGCCCGCCGAAGCCTCGGTCGCCCGTGATCTCGCGGGGCTGGGCCTGATCCTCGACGATCCGGACGAGGCCGACCGACGCATCGTCCGCTTCCTGACCGGCTCGCTGCGGCCGGGCATCGACCAGATCATGGCAGCCGACTTCCGGGCGGTCGTCGAGTTGCTCGACCAGGCCTGGATCACGCGCAACGGCCACGCCCCCGGATCCTGAAGCTCAGGCCCGCCAGAACGGCTTGGCCGCCTCCAGGCGCGCATCCTGCCGGGACACGCCGATGTCGAGCAACTCCTGGTCGGTGAGACCGGCCAGGGCCCGACGCTGGACCACCCGGTCGAAGCAGCACCAGCCAACGCGCCAGAGACCGGCGAGGGCACGCCGCGCGCCGCCTCCGCTTTCCGCTGCCGTGCTCGCCCGCATCAGTTGCAGTGCCATCGCGCTTCTCCTGGACCTCTGCCGCGCCGGCAAGTCATGATCCTATCCTCCCCGGGGGGTGGCGGAACGGGATCTGGGTGGAGAGGAGTGGATTTCTGTGGAACTTCCTGGACAGTGCCGCCAGGCCACCGGAAACGGGCCCGGCAGGTGGATCCGCTCTGCAGGAGCCGTCCCCTCGATATCAGGAAGGACACGCCGTCATGGAGCCAACGGAGCTCGTCTATGCCAACCTCGTCGACGTGGCGGAGCTGATCCGCACCAGGCAGGTCTCGCCGCGCGAGGTGACCCGGGTGGTCCTGGACCGCATCGAGGCGCTCGAGCCGAAGCTGCACGCTTTCACGGTCGTCACGCCTGAGCTGGCGATGGAGCAGGCCGGCCGGGCCGAGGCCGAGATCATGTCCGGCCGCTATCGCGGCCCGCTCCACGGCGTGCCGATCGGGTTGAAGGACCTGTGCTTCACCAAGGGCATCCGCACCTCGGGCGGCATGGCGATCCACGCCGAGTACGTGCCCGACGAGGACGGTACGGTCACGGCCAGGCTCGCCACCGCAGGGGCGGTGACGATGGGCAAGCTCCAGATGACCGAGGGCGCCTACTCCGAGCACCACCCCTCGGTGACCGCACCGCGCAACCCCTGGGGCAGTGCCTACTGGGCCGGCGCCTCGTCCTCAGGCTCGGGCGTGGCGACCGCGGCCGGGCTTTGCTACGGCGCCATCGGCTCGGACACGGGTGGCTCGATCCGCTTTCCTTCCCTGATGAACAACTTGACTGGCCTGAAGCCCACCTGGGGCCGGGTCAGCCGCTACGGCGCCTTCATCTTGTCGCAGTCGCTGGACCATCTGGGCCCCATGACCCGCTGCGCCGCCGATGCCGCCGCGATGCTCCAGGCGATCGCCGGCGAGGACGACAACGATCCCACCACGCTGCTGGCCCCGGTGCCGGACTATCTGGGCAAGGTCCAGGCGGCCGGCGTGTTCGGCGCCCGCGGGCTGCGCATCGGCATCGACCGGCGCTTCAACACGACCGGGGTCGAGGACAAGGTCGCCGAGCTCACCGATGCCACAGCCGAAGTCCTGCGCTCGATCGGCGCCACCCTCGTCGACATCGACTTCCCCGACAGCAATGCGGTCCTGGAGAGCTGGGTCGAGTTCTGCGGCTACGAGACGGCGCTCGTCCATGCCGAGACCTTTCCCAACCGCAGGAACGAGTACGGCCCGGCACTCACCGGCCTGATCGAGATCGGCCTCGGGGTCAGCCCGCAGCGGATCGCAGAGATCTCGGTGGAGCGCGACAAGTTCAAGGGCCGGCTCGTCCGGGTCTTCCGCCAGGTCGACCTGGTCCTGGTGCCGGGCCTGTTCCTGGCCGGGCCCAGCCTGGAGCGCCTGGCGCTCAGCGACCCCAGGGAGCTGACCACGCTGCTGAAATACACCGCCCCCTTCGACATGAGCGGCAGCCCGACCATCACCCTGCCCTGCGGCTTCTCCGACCAGGGCATCCCGATGGCCTTCCAGCTGGTCGGACCGCATCTGTCCGAGGACGTGCTGCTCTGCGCCGGCCACGCCTTCCAGCAGGCGACCGACTGGCACACCAAGCATCCGCCGGTCTGACGCCAGAGCCGTTCCGCACCCCATCCCGGCCCGCGCCGGGTGGGGGCGGAACCACTCTCCCGTCACGGCGCCATGCTGGCGAACACGCGGTCGCGCCGGACGAGCCCATGCATCAGGGCCGCGGCGAGATGGGCCAGGATCGTGGCGAAGAACAGATAGGCCAGCAGGCCGTGGGCCGAGCGCAGCACCGCGTAGAGCATCGGGCTGGCCGGCAGGATCGGCGGCAGATGGACGCCCGGCCAGAGCTGGACTGGGTAGTCCTGCGCCGAGAGCATGCCCCAGCCCACCAGCGGCAGGGCGAACATCAGGAAATAGAGCAGGTAGTGCGACAGCTTCGCCAGCGCCTGCTGCACGGCCGGCAGGTCGGCGGGCAGGGGCGGCGGCGGGTGGCCGAGCCGCCAGGCCAGCCGGATGAATGCCAGCACCAGGATCGCGATGCCGAGCGGCCGGTGGATGCCGACCAGCAGCTGGTAGCGGGCCGAGACGGTCGAGACCATGCCCACCCCGATGAACAGCATGGTGAGGATCAGGACCGCCATCAGCCAGTGGAGCAGGCGGGCCATGCCCGTGAAGCGCGCGTTCATCCGCTTTCTCCCGCCCGCACCGCGGAGACCTGGACGGCACTCGGCCGCTTCGCCTCGCCATCCCGCCGGCGCAGCCCTTCGGCATAGGCCGCCGAGCGTGCCGCAGGGAACGGATCGTCGGCGGGCTCGATTCCCGCCGGCAGGACCAGCGGGTCGAAGGTCACGTCACGGCAGCTGCCGGTATCCTCGCCCTCGACCGAAGCGACCGTCAGCGTGCCGACCTCCACCCGCTGCCGGTCGGGTGGCCAGGCGACGGTGGGATCGGCCGTGACGTCGCCTGGGCCTGCGAGCGTCACGACCAGGTGCCAGCGCAGCTGCCCCTGGCCCACGG
This sequence comes from Geminicoccus flavidas, assembly GCF_009806515.1. Lineage (GTDB taxonomy): Bacteria > Pseudomonadota > Alphaproteobacteria > Geminicoccales > Geminicoccaceae > Geminicoccus > Geminicoccus flavidus. The sequence continues at coordinate 5,335 of NZ_WUJP01000736.1, forward strand.
CCTCGATCAGCTCGTCGAACAGATAGTTCGGGCCTGATGGTGCCGGCCGCTCCGTCTCGGTCTGCTCCGGCACCATCGACCAGCGCACCGCTGCTTCCTCGCCTTCAGCGTTCACGAAGCGGAACGTGTTGAGCCCGCTGTAAGTGGCGGTGGCGAAGCTTGCCGCCGGCGGCGCAGCCTTGATCGTCTGCAGCGCTGCTGCCGTGGCAGGATGGGCCGTCAGGAAGGCCTGCACCGCGGCCGGATCCGGCTTGCCGGTGGCGGGGTCGGGCCGCGTGGCCGCCAGAAAGCCCGCGAACTCCTCGACATTGCGCACGGGAAACACCGGGATGTTGTTCATACCGGTGCGCCACTCGTCGCCGTCCGCCGGGAGAAAGCGCAGCGCCATGCTCCAGACCGGGCTCGTTTCGTCCGGCACGGCCGGCCGCCCTGCGGCCAGGGCCAGCCGGCCAATCACCGGCACCTCGGCGCCCGCGAACACGCTCGCCTTAGACAGGGTCGGGCCGGCGCCGTTGCCCGTGAACGTGCCGGCGATGCAGATGCCCTTGGCGTGGTTGCGGCGAAAGCCCGGATGCTGGCCGTTGTTCGCCTCCAGGGCATCGACCACCCGCTCCGGCGAGAGGCGGCCAGGGGTCAGCCAGCCGCCCGTATAGGCGAAGCCGGCAGCCGCGGTCAGCACGACCGCACCGATGGCGGCAAGGCGCACGATCACGGCCGGCCCCCGGACCGGGCCCGGCCCGTCCTGGGCCTCGTGCGGCAGATGATGGGACAAGCCTACCTCCTTCGCAGCCCGAAGCTGCGGGATTGTTCAGGCCAGCAGCCCGGCGGACGCGGCGGCACGCACCGCACCCGCCCTCGGCCGGTCTAGGTGCGAGGTGCAAGCAGCTGCGAAAGCCTGGCCGCGCGCGGGTCGTCGGCCCGGGTCACCACCGCATAGCTGTACGCACCGTGCGTCCAGTACTGCGCCAGCAGGCCGCCTTCGGTCCGGGCACCCTCGATCGTGCGCCCGGGCCGCGGCCGGATGTAGAAGCTCACCTCGTTGCCGCGCGCATCCGCGTAGAGCACCAGTGCCGCCGCACCGTCATTGGTGACCAGGGCCTGGCCCTCGACCGGGCGGAGCCCCAGCTCCTCCAGGTCCGGCAGCCCGCCGCCATGGCCGAACTGGGCGGCCAGCCAGGGCTGGATCGTGTCGGCCGGCAGGCCGGGCGGCGGCCCGCTTTCCGCGTCGGCGAAAAGCCGGTGCGCCTGGATGGCGTCGGCCATCGGCAGGACGCCGCTGCCCGGCACGGTGGCGCGGAGCTGCCAGCCGCCACCGGCACCCAGGCAGATCCCCAGCGCCAGGGTCGCCGCCAGTGTCGCCCGTCGCCGCCGGCGGCGACGCAGCTCCTGGCGCAGCCGCAGCGGATCGAGCGCGGGATTTGCCGGCAGCAGCTCCGCATTGGCCATGGAGGCCCGGAGGCGCTCGGCATCGCGCTGCCAGCCGGCCACCAGGGCGGCCTGATCGGGTCGAGCCGCCAGATAGGCCTCGACCTGCCGCCGCGCCGCCGGGCCGAGTTGCCCGTCGACGAAGCCATGCAGGTCCGTCTCGCTCACATGGGTCTCGTTCATCGGACCACCCGCAGCCGGGGCCGCCCGGCCTCGCCATCGACCATGCTGCGCAGAAGCTGCCGGGCGCGGCTCAGGCGGGACATGACAGTACCGACCGGCACGCCCAGGATCTGGGCCGCCTCGCGATAGGAGGCGCCCTCGACCACGATCAGGACGAGCAAGGCTCGCTGCTCGTCCGGCAGTTCACCCAGCGCGCCGAGTGCGGCCTTGGCCAGGACCAGGTCCTCGGTCGAGGCCGCTGCCGGCTCCGGCTCCCCGGCGAGCCAGCCCAGCAGCCGGAGGAACCGCCGCGAGCGCCGCTTCCCATCGCTGAACTGCCGGTAGAGGATCGCGAACAGCCAGGCCCGGATGTCCCCCTCCGTGCGCCTGGTGTCCCAGCGCGACAGGGCCCGCTCCAGGCTCGCCTGGACCAGATCGTCGGCACTGGCCGGATCGCGCGTCAGCGAGAGCGCGAACCGGCGCAGCCGCGGCAGGAGCTGGCGCAGCTCCGCATCATCGATGTCCGGCATCGTCCGCCATCCGGCCGCGTTCCCCGTTGCAGGTGCGTTCGGAGGTTGGACGATCGGCCTGCGGAATTATTCACCAATCCACACAGAAAATATCGGCCGGTCCCTCAGACGAACACCATGCCGCCGTCGACCATCAGCGACTGGCCGGTCATGAAGTCCGAATCCGGCGAGGCCAGGAACTTGGCGACCCCCACCAGGTCGGTCGCCACCGACGGCCGGCCGAGCACGGCCCGGGCCGCGTTGTCGTGGAAGGAGGTGTCCTCGCCCTGGCTCAGCCCGTGGGCCTGGTAGCCGCGGTCGATCACCTTCCACATCTCGGTGCCGACCACGCCCGGGCAGATCGCGTTCACGTTGATCTTGTCCTTGCCGAACGCACGGGCCGCCGCCTGGGTCAGCGCCACCACCGCCCATTTGCTGGCGCAGTAATGGGCGAGCGGTTCGTAGCCCTGCTTGCCGGCGATGGAAGCGGTGTTGATCACCTTGCCGCCGCCGCCCTGGGCCAGGAAGACCTTGATCGCCTCCTGCATGCCGATGAGCACGCCCAGCCCGTTCACGTCCATGACGTTGTGCCAGTCGTCCTCGGTGATCTTGAGGAAGGGCTGGACCTGCGCGATCCCGGCATTGTTGAAGATAGCGTCTAGCCGGCCGAACTCCGTCACCGCTGCCTGGATCATCGCCTGGACTTGGGCGCGGTCGCGCACGTCCGCGCCCACGCCGATCGCCGTCCCGCCATCCGCCTTGATCGCCTCGACCACGGACCTGGTGGAATCGGCGCTGAGATCGGCCACCACGACCCTGGCACCCTCCGCGGCCAGCGCCTTGGCGATCTCCGCCCCGATCCCACGGGCACCGCCGGTGATGACGATGCTCTTGCCGTCCAGCTGATAAGGCATTGCGCTCTCCCTGACCTGGGCCCGCATCCTTGCCGGGCGGGCCTCCGCCCCGGGTGATGACGCCGAAGAAGAAACCTGTCGAGGGTGCACGATGCCGGCGGATCAGCGGCGCGCCGCGACCAGCAGCAGCATCGGCCGGTCCTGCTCCTCCAGGAGTTCCGGCTGCACGCGGAGTTGCTCCGGCGAGGGCCGCCATTCCTCGACCTGGCGGATGGTGAAGCCCGCCCGGATGAGCGTGTTCAGGGTCGTGCCGAGCATCCGGTGCTGCTTGACCACGCCCTGGGCCAGCCAGTCGGTGCGGCGCTCGCCCTCCACGCCATAGTGATCGACCGGCCAAGTCCGCTGCCCGTCGGGGTGCGCGAGCCAGCCCGGCCGCAGGGAGGCCATGTAGATCGGGTGCTCGATGCTGAGCACGAGGTCAGCACCCGGTACCAGCGCGCGGCACACGGTCGCAGCCAGCCGGTCGAGATCGACGATGTAGTGCAATGCCAGCGAGCTGAAGGCGAGGTCGAAGGCCGCCTCGGGCAGGTCCAGGCGCTCGAGGTCCATGTGCCGGTAGATGATCGCCGGATCGTTGGTCAACGCCTCTGCGCCCGCCAGCATGTTGCGCGACAGGTCGATCCCCAGCACCGCGGCGGCACCGCCTGCCCGGGCGAAGCGGGCGAACCGGCCGAACCCGCAGCCGAGATCGACCACCCGCCGCCCGGTCAGGTCCGGCAGCATCGCCCGCAGGGCCGGCCATTCCGGCGCGCCCGCCAGGCCACGCACCGAGCGCGGCAGCCGGCGGTAGGCCGCGAAGAAGTCCGGGCGGTCGTAGATGTTCTGCGCCATCGGCAC
>NZ_WUJP01000754.1 GCF_009806515.1 Geminicoccus flavidas
TCCGGCTCAGCTCATATGGACACCGCAACCCCCACGAAAAGAGGCCCGCAACCAAAAAATCACCCCATGAGCTGCCCCCGACAAGCAGGCACCGGCAGAGCATGGAACAAGGCATGCCGCCCCTCATCACTGGCCGCTGCCGCGCCGGCCATTTCGCTCTTGCCGATGAATCCGCGTTCCTTCTCTTGCTATCAGACATATCTGCGAGCGTTCTGGGACAGATCGGCCGCCTGGGCATGAGGTAGAGGGGCGGTCCATGCCGTGACGCGGGAGGACCATCATCCCCCAGCGCGAGGAGCCCTGCCAACGAACAAGCCGGAACTGGCGGTGTCGGGTTGTGCCGTCGCCATAGCATCGGTCCCTCGGCCACGATGAGGGCCGGCATTGCCACTCCGCGGTGCAGCGTTCGGTGCACTTCTCGTGTAGAGTGAACAAAACGGACAGGATCGGCAGCCTCGACTGGAAGTAAGACATGGATGTCGGGGTTTGGCTGCATGGGCTGGGGCTTGGTCAGTACGAGCAGGCCTTCCGCGACAACAATATCGATGCCGACCTGCTCGTCCGGCTGACGGCCGAGGATCTGAAGGAAATAGGTGTCGCCTCGGTCGGCCATCGGCGCCGCCTGCTGGGCGCCATCGCCGGGCTCAGCGAAGCTGCGGCGACTGGACAGGCCACCCAGGTGCTCGCGGATGCGCCGGCCGAGTGCCGGCAACTCACCGTGATGTTCGTCGACCTGGAAGGTTCGACCGAACTCAGCCAATGCCTCGATCCCGAGGAGATGCGCGAGGTCATCCGCGCCTATCAGGAGGTGGTACAGAACGAGGTTGTCCGTCTTGCGGGCTATGTCGCCAAGTACATGGGCGACGGCGTCCTGGTCTATTTCGGCTGGCCACAAGCCTTCGAGGACGCGGCCGAGCGAGCGGTCCGCGCCGGTCTCGCTGTCGTCACTGCGGTGGCACAGCTCCAAGGTGGCGGGGAGGCGCTTGCCTGCCGGGTCGGCATCGCGACCGGGCTGGTGGTGGTCGGCGATCTGGTCGGCAGTGCCGAAGCACGCGAGCGGATGGTGGTGGGCGAGACCCCGAACCTGGCGGCACGGCTGCAGGAGCTGGCGGAGGTCGGCCAAGTGCTGATCGCCGAGCGCACCCACGCCATCCTAGGCGACCTGTTCAGCTACCGCGATCTGGGCCTGTCGCAGATCAAGGGCTTCGCCCAGCCGGTCCGTGTCTACGGTATTGCCGGCGAGGCTGACGCGGCCAGCCGGTTTCAGGCCCGCCATCCGCAAGGGGCGACGGCCCTGGTAGGCCGGGAGGCCGAGCTTGCCCTGCTGCGGGAACGCTGGGACCTGGCGCAGGCGGGCGAGGGCCAGGTCGTCCTGGTCAGCGGCGAGCCTGGCATCGGCAAGTCTCGGCTGGTCCTGGCCCTGTGCGAGCAGGTGGTGGCCCAACCATGCAGGAGCTTCCGCTACCAGTGCTCCCCTCACCATACCAACAGCGCGCTGTGGCCGGTCATCGACCAGTTGCAACGCAGCACCGACGTCACGCGCGAGGACGCACCCGAGAACAGCCTGGCCAGGCTGCAAGCGCACCTCGCTGCCGGCCTGGACGATCCTGCGAGCGTGGCGGAGCTGTTCGCAGAACTGCTGGGCCTGCCGGCAGCGGCAGCCCCTTCGCTGGCCGACCTGACCCCCGAGCAGAAGAAGGCCAGGATCTTCCAGGCCTTGCTGGCCTGGATCGAGCAGGCGGCAAGGGAGCAGCCGGTGCTGCTCGTCCTGGAGGATTCGCACTGGATCGACCCGACCACGCTGGAGCTGTTCGACCTGCTGGTCGGGCAGATGGTAGGCTGCCGGGCACTTCTGGTGATCACCTGCCGGCCGGAGTTCAAGGTGCCCTGGCTGGGACGTGCGCATGTCGCCCTGCTCCCGCTCGGCAACCTGAGCCGCAGGCACGTGGCTGCGATCATCAGCCATGTGGCGGTCGACAGAAAGCTGGCGCCGGAGGTCGTGGAGCAGATCATCGCCAAGACTGATGGCGTGCCGCTGTTCGTGGAGGAGCTGACCAAGACCGTGCTGGAGCTGGGCCTGACAGGCCCGGCCGGTGCGGGCGGCCCTCCCCCTGCCCTTGCGATCCCGACCACGCTGCACGACTCGCTCCTCGCCAGGCTCGATCGGCTCGCACCGGTCAAGGAGGTGGCGCAGATCGGTGCGGTGATCGGCCGGGAGTTCACCTTCGACCTTCTGGCGGCCGTGGCCGGGCGGCCGCCAGACATGTTGCGCCTAGCGCTGGCCGAGCTGGTGAAGGCCGAGCTGATCTTCAGCCAGGGGCTGCCGCCTGCGGCCCGCTACATCTTCAAGCACGCCCTGGTGCAGGACGCAGCCTATCGCAGCCTGTTGCGCAGCCGGCGCCGGCAGTTGCACGCCCAGATCGCACGCGCCCTGGAGCAGCGCTTTCCTGAGGTAGTGGACACCCAGCCGGAGCTGCTCGCCCACCACTTCACCCAGGCTGGGCTGGTGGAGGAGGCGATCGCCTACTGGCAAAAGGCAGGTGAGCGAGCGATCGCGCGCTCGGCCGGCACGGAAGCCAAGGTACACCTCACGCAGGCCCTCATCCTGCTGAACCAGCTGCCGGATGGTCCGGAGCGCCAACGGCGCGAATTCGATCTGCAGGTCGCCTTGGGCTCCGTCATCTCAAGCTTGAAGGGTTACGGGTCGACCGAGGCCGAGCAGGTCTGGGAGCGAACAAGCGAGTTGTGCTACGCGCTGGGCATGGAGCAACCGGCGCGAATGCTGCTGGCCCAAGGCGCCGTCCACTGCATACGTGGCCAATACAGAAGGGCATGTGCAACTGGCAAGGAGCTGCTGCGTCAGGGAACGGACAGGAATGATCCGCAAGCCATCCTGATAGGCCACCGCAGCGTCGGAGTGAACGAGTTTCACCTCGGTGAGCTGCAATCAGCACGCCATCACCTAGAGCAGATCCTCGCTCTTTATGAACAAGGGCTATCATCTATCTTCGGGTTCTTTGCAGATGCGCGAGTCGTAAGCCTGAGCTACCTGTCGCTGGCGCTCCTTGTTTCGGGCCACCCTGACCAAGCCCGGACACGGGTACGCGAAGGGTTGTACAATGCCCAGGAGTTGTCGCACCCGGGCTCGGTTGCCTACGTTCGTGCCTATTGCTTCGCTGTCGCCCAGTTCTGTGGTGACGTGGCGGGAGCCTCGGCGGAGGCGGAGGCCTACAAGGCGATCACGCAGGAGCAGGGTTTCCCGATGATGCATGGAGAGTCCCTGGTCTACTGTGGCTGGGCCCTCGCAGAGAATGGGCAGCCGGCAGCAGGCATCGCCACGATCCGTGAAGGCTTGGCCTCATTGCTGGCCACCAGGACCAGGATCTTCATGCCCTACAACCGGGCGCTGCTGGTGGAAGCCTATGAAAGAGGCGGCTGGCCAAAGGCAGAACAACTACGGCAGCTCAACAAGGCGCTCCGGCAGACCGAGCGCAATGAGGAGCGCTGGCTCGAGGCGGAGCTCTACCGCCGTCGTGGCGTGCTCCTGGCATCTGGGCCCGATGCCGATCCAATTGCTGCCGAAGCCGACATCCGCCACGCGCTCGCCCTTGCCCGCGCGCAAGGCGCGAAGCTGTGGGAACTGCGGGCAGTGTGCAGCCTCTGGCGAGTAGCCGGCAGCGCGGACATCCGGCGTGAAGCACGGAATCTGCTTGCGCCGCTGTACCAGTCCTTCACCGAAGGGTTCGATATCCGGGACCTGCAGGAAGCACGAACGCTGCTCGATCAGCAGCGATGAGCAGTGGCACCATCCTGAAAGGTGTCAGGCGGCAGAGCCGGCACGAGAAACCGCAGGTTTAATGCAGCAGGTTTCGGATCAGCCTCAGGCATCCGGCACGTTCTGCACAAGGCTTTTCGGAAGCATCGCGTCGAGGGCCATGGCGCCGATAAGTCCGGCGCCGGTTGCCTGCTACCTGTCGGAGGTAGTTGGCGTCCCCAAGGGGACTCGAACCCCTGTTTGCGCCGTGAGAGGGCGCCGTCCTGACCGCTAGACGATGGGGACGTCGCGGTGTCGGAGCGCTGGTTACAGGGCCGGGGCGGTCCGGTCAAGCGGGTTCACGGTGGAAGATCGCGGCGATCTCCACCTCGTCCGACCAGAGGAACTGGCCGATCGGCTGCACGCCCGCCAGTTGATAGCCGCCGTCCACCAGGATGCGGGCGTCGCGGGCAAAGCTGCCGGAGTCGCAGGAAACATAGCCGATCTGGCCGACCCGGCTTCCGGCCAGGACCAGGCATTGCGGCCTAGCGCCCGCACGGGGCGGGTCCAGGATCACGGCATCCACAGAGCGCAGCTCGGCCGGCTGGAGCGGGTCCCGTTCCAGGTCGCGATGCCGGACCGTCACCCGGCTGCCCCTGATGCCCTGGCCCAGTGCCCGGGCGAGCGTGGCGGTGGCCGCCTGGTCGCCCTCGACCACCTCCAGCCGGGCCGGCAGCGGGTCCAGCGCCAAGCCTAGGGCGCCCGTGCCACCGTAAAGGTCGAGCACGTGGCGGGCACCGGCCAGATGGCGGTTCAGGAAACGGCGCATGGCCACGAGCCCTTCATCGGTGGCCTGCCGGAAGCCGCCGGGCACCAGCTCGATGCGGATCGGCCCATGCTGCCCGACGGGCACCGCCGCCGCGGCGACCGGCTCGCTCTCGCGACCGGCAGCACTCCGCCAGGAGATCCGACAGACGCCCGGTAGCTCGGGTAATGCAGTGGCCAGCCGGATCCGGTCGGGCGTGGCGAGCGGCTTCTGGGTGATCACCACCACATCTACTCCGGCCGCGCTGTCCTCCAGGGCGATCTCGCCCTCGGCGGTGCTGAGTGCGGCCAGCAGGGTTCGCAGTGAGGGCAGCAGGGCCACCAGCGCTGGCCGCGCGATGAGGCAGGTCGTCAGGTCGACGATCCGCGGGGAGCGGGCCTCGCGCAAGCCCAGCACCACGCTCTTGCCCACGCGGCGCCAGGCGAGGCGCAGCCGGCGGCGGCTGGCGGGCGGGGACAGCTCGACCGGCTCGATCAGCACATCCTGAAGGCCGCGCGCCTCGAGGGCCGCTCGAATCCGCTGTTCGAGAAAGGCCGCATAGGCGGGCAGTGCCAGATGCTGCAGCCGGCAGCCGCCGCAGCGCCCGAAATGCGGGCATGGCGGATCCACCCGCTCGGGCGCGGCCGCCAGCACCGCCGCGAGCCGCGCACGCTGCTCGCCTTTGTGCCGCTCCGGCCGGACCAGGACGCGCTCGCCTGGCAGGGCCCCAGCCACGAACAGGCGGCTGCCGTCTTCCAGCCGGGCGATGCCGTCGCCCCGCCCGCCCAGGGCCTCGATCCGGACCTCCAGCGGCTCGCCTCCGGCCTCCTTTGCGGGCTCGCTCATGGCGCAGTCGTCACCGGCAGGTCGTGGAGAGTGGCGCCGCTGTCCGGGTCGAGCAGGCGCAGCACCTGGCGGCCAGCTTCGTCCTCCAGCAGGATGGCCAGGTCGTCCGGGCCGCGCGACAGGCTCAAGATGCGCTGGCCGGGTGCGAGCCGGACGACGGGCGGCTCGTCGGTGGCGGGAGCACGCCGGCCTTGCGCGCCGGTCGCGAGCAGCCAGATGAGAAGGACGACTCCGGCCACCAGCACGACCGCGCCGGCGATCACGAAGCCCAGGAGAATGCGGGTGGCGGTCTCGCCCATGGATCAAGGTTCCGAACAGGATGCACGCGTGGATGCGGCGGTGGCAGACGAGGTAGCGGCAGACAAGACCGCAGCGGACAAGGCGGCGCCCACCAGCTTTGCGCTGGTGGTCGAGCCGGCCGATGCCGGGCGGCGGCTGGACGCCTGGCTGGCCGCGGTCCTACCCGATCTGTCCCGCTCGCGCATCCAGGCACTCCTGGACCAGGGCCAGCTCCTGCGCGACGGCCAGAAGGTGAGCCAGGCCTCGCGCAAGGTCCGCGCCGGCGAGAGCTACCGGCTGGCCGTGCCGCCCCCGACGCCGGCGGTCCCGGCCGCCCAGGACATCGAGGTTGGCGTCCTGTTCGAGGACGAGCATCTGATCGTGGTCGCCAAGCCTGCCGGGCTGGTGGTCCATCCCGGGCCGGGCCATGACGACGGCACGCTGGTCAATGCCCTCCTGGCACGCTGCGGCGGCACGCTCTCGGGCATCGGCGGGGTGGCCAGGCCCGGCATCGTCCACCGGCTCGACAAGGACGTGTCGGGGGTGATGGTGGTCGCCAAGCACGACCGCGCGCATACCCTGCTTTCCGGCCAGTTCACCGTCCACTCGATCCACCGGATCTACGAGGCGATCGTGCGCGGCCTGCCGACCAAGGCCGAGGGCACGGTCGACCGCCCGCTGGGCCGTGACCCGTTCGACCGCAAGCGCATGGCGATCGTGCGCAGCGGCGGGAAGCGCGCGGTCACCCACTGGCGGCGGCTGGCGGCAGCCGGCACCCGTGCGGCCAGGGTCGAGTGCCGGCTGGAGACCGGCCGGACCCACCAGATCCGCGTTCACCTGGCGAGCCTCGGCCACCCGATCCTGGGCGACCGGCTCTATGGCCCAAGGCGCACTGGCGACCTGCCGGAAGCCGCGCGGCCGGTGGTCGAGCGGCTGGACCGGATCCTGCTCCATGCGCGTCGGCTGGGCTTCGACCATCCGATCACCGGGGAGCGCCTGGAGTTCGACCTGCCGCCGCCGCCTGTGTTCGACGAGGTCCTGAGCACCTTCGTCGCGGACGGCCCGCCCGGCTGAGCACGTCGGGGTTGCGGCGGAACCGCCGCCACGGCACCGCTCTTCTGGCAAGGTCGATCGGGGTACGCTATCTAGACCCCATCGGTCCGGAATGCCGGGCCCTTTGCAAACGCAGGAGAAGGAGTGCCATGGCCGGTCTTCCGACGGTCGCCCTCGAAGGCAGCGGGCTGTCCCGTTACCTCGACGAGATCCGCCGGTTTCCGATGCTGTCGGCGGAGGAGGAGTACATGCTCGCGCGCCGCTGGCGCGACGATGAGGATGCCGATGCGGCGCACAAGCTGGTGACCTCCCACCTGCGGCTCGTGGCGAAGATCGCGATGGGCTATCGTGGCTATGGCCTGCCCATGTCGGAGATCATCTCCGAGGGCAATGTCGGCCTGATGCAGGCGGTCAAGCGCTTCGACCCGGAGCGCGGCTTCCGGCTCGCCACCTATGCGATGTGGTGGATCAAGGCCGCCATCCAGGAATATATCCTCCATTCCTGGTCACTGGTGAAGATGGGCACCACGGCTGCGCAGAAGAAGCTGTTCTTCAACCTGCGCCGGCTGAAGTCGCAGATGCAGGCGATGGAGGAGGGCGACCTCCACCCGGACACGGTGCGCGCGATCGCCGACACGCTGGCGGTCACCGAGCAGGACGTGATCGACATGAACCGGCGCCTGGAGGGGCCCGACCACTCCCTGAACGCGCCCTTGCGGGTCGAGGGCGAGAGCGAGTGGCAGGACTGGCTGGAGGACGAGCGGGAGACTCAGGACCGCTCGATCGCCGAGGCGGACGAGCGCGGCCATCGCGAGGCCCTGCTGGCCGAGGCCATGTCGGTACTCAACGAGCGCGAGCAGCACATCCTGACCGAGCGGCGCCTGAAGGAGGAGCCGACGACGCTGGAGCAGCTCTCCGAGAAATACGGGGTGAGCCGCGAGCGGGTGCGCCAGATCGAGGTGCGCGCGTTCGAGAAGCTGCAGAAGGCGATCCTGGAGCTGGAGCGCAAGAAGGCCCAGGAGCATGCCGAGTCGGCGCCTCGCATGCCGCAACTGAACGACCTGCGCGAGCGAGGCCAGCTCCATTGACCACCCCGCCCGATATCGCCGCCTTCCTGACGTCGCTGGATGGCCCGGCGCCGCCGGCCGGCCTGGCGCCCGCCCTGCGCGCGGTCTGGTTCGGGCTGGTGGATCGCTGGGACGAGGCGCACGGCATCGTCCAGGAGAACGAGGGCAAGCCGGATGCCGACTGGGTGCATGCCTGGCTGCACCGGGTCGAGGGCGATCTCGGCAATGCCGGCTACTGGTACCGGCGCGCCGGCCGGCCGATTGCAGAAGGCGACCTCGCGGCCGAGGGCCGGGCCATTGCCGCCAGCCTCATCAGCCGGGCCTGAGCGGCCCGCCCGCCCCACGCATCGGGGCCAGTGCCAGGTATAGCGCCGCTGCCTGCCACCACAGCACCGCATTCCAGGTGGTGAACAGGGACATGCTGGTCATGAGCGGCCAAGCGAACGGCAGCATGGCCGCCAGTCCCGCCACCAGCACCAGCCGGCCGCCCTGCGCAAAGCGCCAGAGCCAGGCGGCGAGCAGCCCCAGCCAGAGTGCGAGCGCCACCACCCCGCCCTCCACCAGCATCTCCATCCAGGGATGGTGCGGATGGCTCACACAGCGGACCTCGACCGGCCCGATCGCGGCCAGTTCCGGTGCCGGGCAGCGCTTGGGAAACTCGGAAACGCCGATCCCGGTGATCGGCTGCTCCGTGAACAGGGCCAGGCCGCTGCGCAGGATCTGGCCGTAGCGCTTGTCGGCGAAACCGTCGAGATCGTCGACGGTGTGGGTGACGAAGCGCTCGATCAGGATCGGGTGGGCCACCGCCACCACGCCCAGCCCCACCACCCCCAGCACCACGGCCGGCAGGAGAAAGCGGCGCAGCACCGGCAGGCCGACCAGGCAGACGAGGCAGCCCAGGCCGAAGGTGAGCAGCGCCGAGCGCTCCCCGGTCAATAGGATCACCAGGCCCAGCGCCAACAGGCAGGCGAGCGGCACGGAGGCCGGCAGTCGCCGCTGCCCGGCCAGGGCCAGGAGCGGCAGGAGGGCCAGGAAGCCCGTCTTGCCGAGGAAGGTGCCGGCCTTTTGCGCGGAGAACGGGCCGGACAGGCGGTAGGCCTCGGGCAGTGGCTGGCCGGTCAGGGAAAAGCCGGTGGTGACCTGCACCAGGCAGTCGGCCGCGACCAGCAGCACGGCAGCGGCCAGGGCCAGAAGGAAGCGCCGGCGGATCGCCCGGTCGCGCAGATGCAGGGCGGCGAGGGCGGCCGCGGACAGCACGAAGCGGATCTGCAAGAGGCCCTTCTTGCTGGCCTCGGCAGGATCGGCGGAGAACAGGCCGCCAAAGGTCAGCCAGGCGACCCAGGCCAGCGCCACCATCACCCAGGGCTCGCGCAGCCAGCGCCAGTCCCGCAGCAGGGCCGAGCGCAGGAGGAACGCCAGGGCCACCAGGATCACCACGCCGTCGGCGAGCGCCCGGCCCAGCACGAACAGGAGCGGCAGGATGGTGACCAGGATGGCGCAGCCCCGGTCCAGCCGGCCGATGACGCCGACACTCATGCGCCCGGGTCGCATTCCATGGCGGCAGGCGGAACGAACGACGGCAAAGGCGGACCAGGCGGCAACAGCGCGGCTCCAGGTGGCGGCTGCGGGTTGCGGGGGAAGATGGCAGCCGCTAGAAGCCATCGCCAGCCGAAACCGGAGGGATGGCCGAGCGGTTTAAGGCGCACGCCTGGAAAGCGTGTTGGGGGCAACTCCTCACGGGTTCGAATCCCGTTCCCTCCGCCAGCATCAGCGGCTAAGTCGCTCAAGTTGCGTTGAAGTTTTTGGTGCGCTGTTCCGTGGTACCAATTTTGGTCCCAACGGCCTCTTTGGATGGTGGTCTTCCATCTTCGGCCTAGTAGGTCAGCACCGGGAGAAGGTAGTGCATCTTATACCTAGCCGCACTTCACACCTAGATCATGAGATAACCTGCCTTGGGAGCAGAGGGTCGTCAGTTCAAATCTGACCACTCCGACCGACGAATTCAAAGAGTTGAGTGCGTTTTGCTCACCAGCCAGAAACTGCTGGTGAGCGCATGGAGAGCAAGGCCCGCCGCGGTTTCCGGCCTCCGGCCAGCGGCAAGATATCGATCGGCTCACATCCGCTCGTTGCCGCAGTAGGCATGGTGCCGGCGCACCAGCACGTTGCCGCGTCGTCTCGAGCCTTTCCTGCCTCGGTCATGACAGATGATGCCGCCGTGTCCGACCGCGCCAAGCGTTCCGATGTCTACAGCAACTCCCTGGGTATTCCTGTGGCTGGGGATGCCGCGCGGCCGCGGACCCCGTATGGCAGCCCGGCATTCGGAGGACCCGCCACGTTCGGATACCTTGCCAGCTTCCTGGTGTTGGACAACACGCACCTCGCGAGTTCCCGCATGGCATGCACGCCCGGCAAAGCCTCTAACCCGTTGCTGTGCTGGCGCTTGCCGCTGCCCCTTAAGGAGACCCTGCAGCTAAAGGACGCTCGCGCCAGCGCACCATGCATAGGCCCCCGGACCCACGGAAAATCCGACCCCGGATGCCCAGTTTCGCAAATGTGCATGTACGGAGGGCGGTCCGGTACCGGAGCCGGTCTGCTTCGAAGAATTGCTGCCCCCTCCCCGTTAGACGGCGCGCGATCGCCCATCCCTTCTGGGTAGTCTGGTGGCCATCCTCGTCAGGATCGTTCAGTCAACGCTGCCGCCTTCCGCAGCAACTGCCGCCACCTGGCGCAACTCCTTGGCCTCTCGGCTGCGCCGCCCGGTCCACCAGCGGTCGTTGGCTGTCCGCTCGGCCCCCACCAGCCTTCGCCTGCCATGCATCCGGCAGCGCGTCTTGTCCGCCACCCCTTGCGGTCAGCATGGCGTCCCCTGCCGAGTCCTAGCTCCGCACCAAGGGCAGTCCTGCATCCGCCAGTGCCCGTGCATGAGTTCATCAAGGATCTGGCGTCGGCGCACATGCGATCGATCACCCTGGACGCTGGTGCAGGCAGGTCATCAACTCCTGGCACTTACGCGCCAGCCCTTGGTTGTGAGACAGCAGGGCAGGCTGTCACATTAGAGACTGCCATCCGCTGCCAAGGAGGAACACATGAGCACGACCCTCATCGGCAGGTTCAAGACCCGGCGCGATGCTGAAATGGCAGTGGAGCGCATGGTGCAGGAACATGGACTGGAACGAACCGATATCTTTGTCAGCGCTGCCGGTGCCGACAATACCGCTGGGGAGGTAAAGGCCGGCTCGGATGATGAGGCCGATGTGCCGGCTTCGGAGGATGAAGGCGGTCCAGCCTTGAACGGCTACATCGAGGTATCGGTGGACATCGAGGACGAAACCATCGTTGAACGGATCTGGGCCACTTTCAGCGAGTTCAACGCCGCTGACAGCGCCGAACAGTAGGGAAGGCCGCATTTGCAGCCGGCAAGGCATCAGTAGCGGACTAGGCGTGCGGCTGAGGGAGCCATCCGCCGCCTGACTGAGGCGGGATTGAAGGACTTAAGGCGCCTCCCTTCCGGCAGCCAACACAGTTGCCCGCGAGGAGTCGAGGCGACCATAGTAAGGCGACCTCATGCGCACAAAGTGCGCTTCGGCTTCTTCGCGCGGGAAGGTGCGGCTGTGAACCTGGAAGACCTCTACCGCCTGCTGCGCACTGAGCATGTCCAGGCCCAGGGCATCGTGGACACCATCGACGATCCCTTGCTGGTCCTCGACCAGGCCTTGTGCGTGCACAGTGCCAGCCGCGCGTTCTTTGAGACCTTCAAGGTCAGCCGCGACGAGACGGTCGGCCGGCCCATCTACGAGCTGGGCAACGGGCAGTGGAACATCCCCGAGCTGCGCACCCTGCTCCAGGAGGTGGTGCCCAAGGCGCACGCCGTTCTCGACTACGAGCTGAGCCACGCCTTCCCGGGCATCGGGGAGCGCATCATGCTGCTCAGCGCCAAGCGCCTGTTCCATCCCGACAACAACGGCCAGAACCTGCTGATCGTCATCGAGGACGTCACCGAGCGCCGCCGGATCAACCACCAGAAGGATCTGGTGATCGGCGAGATCCAGCACCGGCTGAAGAACCTGCTGGCAATCGTCCAGGCCCTGGCGCGCCAGACTAAGGTGACGGACCGCTCCGCGCAGGACTACCGGGATGCCTTCCTCGGCCGGCTGGACGCCCTCAGCCAGACCTATGACCTGTCCCTGCCCGGCCAGGTCCGCCCCGACCTGCACGAGCTGGCCGCGCGCATCTCCACCATGCTGGGCACGGAGGCGGTGGTCATCGAGGCCGGCCCGCGCGTCGAGCTGGCGCCTGATCAGGTGCTGCCGCTCGGCATGATCCTGCATGAGCTCGGCACCAATGCCGTCAAGCACGGCGCCCTGTCGGTGCCGGGTGGCCGGGTGCGGGTCGGCTGGACGCTGAGCGGTGCGGCGGGTGATCAGCACCTGGCGCTGCGCTGGCGCGAGGAAGGTGGGCCGACGGTGCAGCAGCCGGCCACCCACAGTTTCGGCACCCGGCTGATCGACGCAGCGGCGCGCGATCTGCACGGGCGGGCGGAACTGTCCTTCGCAACCAGCGGTTTGCAGGCGGAGATCAACCTGCCGATGCGCTGAGCATCAGGAGGATCGGTGCCCGACCGGGCGGGTTCACATGCACCATCACCCACGCCTCTGGTGCTGGTGGTCGAGGACGAGTTCCTGCTCGCCATGGAGCTGGAGGCCATCATCCTGGCGCAGGGCTGGCAGGTGCTGGGGCCGGTGACCAGCGTCGAGGAAGCGCTCGACCTGCTGGGCACCCGGCTTCCGGACGTCGCTGTGCTCGACGTCAACCTCCATGGCGTGATGGTGACGCCGGTGGCGGAAGCGCTGGCGCGGCAGAACATCCCGTTCGTGGTGGTGACCGCCTACCAGCCGTCGCGGCTGCAGGGCAACGCGGTCCTGGCCGAGGCGGTCAGTATCGGCAAGCCCGTCGGTGAGCGCCGCCTGGTCCAGGCGATCGTGCGGGTGATGCGCGCCTAGCGCATCCGGCGGCCTTCTTGGGAAATCTCAGCTGTCCTCTTAACCTCCTTGTCTGACGAACTGCTCGACGGTTTCCCAAGGCCGCCTTCCCTGGTTGCGGTAGCCCAGGTGCGGTCGCTCGTGGTTGTAGTGGGCGAGCCAGGCATCCAGGTCGGCCTGCAGGGCCTCGACGCTCTCGAACAGTCTGGCGTGCATGACCGGGCGGAAGAACTCCTCCAGCACGGTGCCGTTGAAGCGCTCGACGAAGCCGTTGGTGCGCGGGGTGCGCACCCTGGTCTTCCGGTGCTCGATGTCGTTGAGGGCGAGATAGAGCTCGTAGGGGTGCCTCTCGGTACCGCAGAACTCACGCCCATTGTCGGTCAGCACGGCGCCCACGACCAGGCCAAGCCGCTCGTAGAACGGCAGGACGTCGTTGTGCAGCACCGCCACCGCCGCCTCGGGCTGCTTGCTGACGTGCAGGAAGCCGAAGGCATAGGAGCCATAGGTATCGACCACCGCGTGCAGGTAGACCCGACCGATGCCCTTGAGCACACCGACCATGAAGGTGTCGGCCGAGAGCAACTGGCCCGGCCGCTCGCTCTCGACATGGCGCTCCTTGAAGCAGGGATTGAGCTTCTCCAAAAACGCCACCTGCTCCGGAGAAAGCTCGATCACCTGATCGGCGTTCTGCCGCTCGAGCGCCAGCCAGCGCTCATGCCGGCTGCCCAGACCTTTGTCGTTGAGGATCTTCTGGATCGTGATCGCCGAGACCCGGCGGCCTTCCAGGGCCAACAGCGCCTCGATCCGGTTGCACCCGTAGGCCGGATGCTCCAGCGCCAGGGCCTCGATCCGCGCCACCACCTCAGGTGGCGTGGTCATCGGGTGGGACTTCGCAATCGGTGGCAGGTCCTTCAGCCCATCGAGGCCGTGGGTCTGAAAGCGCCGCTTCCAGTCGTAGAAGCTGGTCCGGTCGATCCCGCCGCGCCGGCAGGCCTCGGTAACGTTGTTCAGCCGCTCGGCCAGTTCCAGCACCGTCAGTCGTCGATGTGCCAGCTTCTCGTTGGCGTCCTTGGCCACCACCTTGCGCGCTGCTTCGGCCATTGATCTTCCTCCCGGTCCGCAGCCTGAACCTGCTCAGGATGCAAGACAAGGAGGCTAAGAGGACACCTCAGCTAATTGGGGCCCGACTGTCAGAACACGATCGGGACCACCGCTATGTCGTTCCACGAACACGGTCCTTTCTCTGGCTTCAACGCACGGTGCCGTCGCCGTCAACGCCTTGTCTCGACGCCGTGAATATGTCCCATGCCGCGATAAACATGGCCGCGATGACCGGACCGACGACAAATCCGTTGAGCCCGAAAGTCGCGATACCGCCTAGCGTGGAGATAAGCACAACATAGTCAGGCATCTTAGTGTCTTTACCCACCAGGATCGGACGTAAGAAGTTATCGACAAGTCCAATGACGAGTGAACCGAACGCTATTAGGACTACGCCCTGCCAGACAGCCGCGCTCGCCAGAAGGTAGATTGCAACCGGAAGCCAGATTATGCCTGCACCTATCCCGGGCAGCAGTGAGAAGAAGGCCATCACTACTCCCAATAACAGCGGGGCGCCAATTCCAAGGAACCAGAATATCAACCCGCCAAGCGTTCCCTGCAGAAGGGCTATGAGCATGTTGCCCTTGACCGTGGCACGGATGACGACCGTGAATTTGCTGAAGAAGTCCTGCTTTTGCTCGGCGCGCAACGGAACTGCATCTCGGATACGTTTGGATAGTGTGGCCTCGTCGCGGAGCAGGAAGAATAGTAGATATATCATGACAAACAGGTTCACGATGAGATCGAACGTGCTCTGGCCAATGTTCAGGGCTTGGGTAGCGATGTACTGGCTGCCGGCCACGAGGCCGGCGGAGAGTTTTTCCTGCACCCCTCCGAGGCTCGCAACGCCGAAGTAGGTTAGCAGATCGGTTGCCCATCCAGGCAAGACATCGTGGACCTGCCGGAAGGACCGGACAAAATCCACCTCTCCCGACTGGACCTTTGCGTAGAAGCTTATGGCTTCCTGGGTCAACGACGCACCGATAAGCGTCATTGGCAGAATCACGATCGCTATGATGATAAGGACCGCAACGAAGGCGGCAAGGTTACGGCGCCCCTTCAGCGATCTCAACAATCTACGGTACAACGGAACAAATAGTATTGCAATAATGGTTCCCCATAGAATCGCACCATAGAATGGCCAAAGAAGCCACGCGAACGCCAGCGATATCAAAATAATAATTAACAAAAAGGCATTCTGCTCAACAGTGCGCATACCGATCTGCCCCGAACACGTAGTTTCTTTAACTTGGCCCACAGTGCCAAGCTTACTATTGCAAGTCGGGGGGCTCCGCGCAGGTTAATGACACTGCCCGAGGCGTTCGAGCTGCCTTTTGCCAGCGCGTAGCAGCGCGAAGCCGCAGTATCAATTCATCCAGCTCGAGCCCGACCGAGCGGATCCCTTCAGCTACCCCTTCTGCAAGTGCCTTCAACTGCCAGACTGAAGGTCGGGGAGATCGGCGCAAGAACCCCTCGCCCCAGCTTTGCCAGATAGATTGGACGTGTAGGTGAGCACTTCCGGCAGGAAACGCCGGATCCCTGTCGTTGGTGCGAACAATGGCTCACCTTTCAACCCTTCGAGATAGCGTCGGTCGCCCCCCTCTCGATCTCATTGACCCGGCTACCTCTGTCCATGCACGCTCCGGAATGACAATGATCGTGGAGCGACGGCGTTCCCGGGAGGATGGGGGGACGTACCTAAGGGAACCTCTTTAGGCCTCGGCATCTATTCTAGGTCGCACCAAGCGCATTGACCGCCACCTCATCCAGAGGCGGAGGACAGCTATATGCTATTTCCTGCGATCCTACATTCAGTCGTTCGCGTCGGCAGTCTCCATCTGATCGACGGTTCCGGCCGGACCCATGAGTATGGCGACGGCTCCCTGCCTCGCTGCACCGTCCGCCTTGGCGCCCGCCACCTCGATTACACGCTCGCTCTGAACCCCGAGCTATCGATTGGCGAAGCCTACATGGATGGCCTGCTGACTATTGAAGAGGGGACACTTCTCGACCTACTTGAAATCGCGGCGACGAACTACAGTGACAAACCGGCCTGGTTCTCGCTTTGGTCACACACAATGCGACGCCTCAGGCAGAGCAATCCAGTCGGACGGGCTAGGCGCAACGTTGCCCATCACTATGATCTATCTGATGAGCTATACACCCTATTTCTTGATGAAGATCGTCAATATTCTTGCGCCTATTTTATAAACGGAACTGAAAATTTAAATGCCGCACAAGAAAACAAGAAGCGTCATATTGCAACTAAACTTCTTCTCGGACAGAAAGATCTAAAAATACTCGACATTGGCTCTGGCTGGGGCGGGCTGGGCCTATATCTCGCTGAAGAGGCGGATGCTGAAGTCACCGGAATCACCTTGAGTGTTGAGCAACATAAGATGGCGCAGATGCGTGCAGCAGCGGCGGGCCTGGATAACCGCGTGCAGTTTCATCTACGTGATTATCGCGAACAGACAGGCATGTTTGATCGAGTGGTTTCAGTCGGCATGTTTGAGCATGTAGGGCGAAAAAATTACAGCGAGTTCTTTAAAACTGTCGATAGATTGCTCGATGCCAATGGCGTTGCTCTACTACATTCTATTGGGCGATCGGAAACGCCGTCGCCAATAAATCCGTTCATTAGCAAGTATATATTCCCCGGGGCTGATCTTCCATCGCTCTCCGAGGTCTTTGCCGCGCTGGGACAGACAGACTTAATTGTCACCGATGTGGAGATACTCCTGCTACATTACGCAGAAACGCTACGTCACTGGCGCAATCGGGTCGTTGCCAATCGGCAGAACATTGTCAAGCTCTACGACGAACGGTTCTTCCGAATGTGGGAGTTCTATCTGGCGCTGTGCGAGGTCGGATTTCGTTGTGGCTCGATGATGGTCTTCCAGATGCAACTTGCCAAGAGGTCAGACGCTGTCCCTGTGACCAGGGATTACATAACGGACCGAGAACGGCAGGTAAGAGCGTTGAAGCAGCACATGTCTACTCGCTATCCTCCAATCGGGCTTTTCTGAATGTTGGTTGAGTTACTGCTGGCATGACCTAGTCACCAGCGGTGGTGGTGCCATGGCGGCAGCCAGGCTGGTGCTGGAGGTAGCCGAGCGTCAGAAGGCAGCACGGCGGGCAGCAGCCTGACACCGCTCTCTCAGATGTCCGTCCGTTCCGCGTAGAGGTGATCCAGGACCCGAGCGGGGTATGGCCTACGACCGGACGCCGAGCACACCAGCAGGAACATCGATATGTTCCTCGTCGGGACGCTCATCCGGCGAGTGCTCACTCGGCCAACGAAACGTCCAGCTTGCCGTGCGCGGACGAGTCTTTCGCGGCAGTCTCCCACTTCACGACCTCAATCGGGAAGCTAGAACATTCATTGTTAACCACCGCGAGAGCTTCCTCGGTAAATGAGGCCGCCCCTCGCGGCTTAAATTTGGCTTCCTGCTATGCTGCTGCCCGAGGTTTCGGTAGGCCAGCAAGCCGAAGTGCCTCAGATTTTCCTTCACGCGGCCACTCCTTTCCTCAGCAACTCTCGTGCCGACACCATCAGTACTGGCCACAGCTTTCCCGTTCCAGGCTCCAACAACCGCTCCACCTCTTCAGCAGCCTTCAGCAGCTTGGCTGTTGGTTCTCCAGGATTGCAGCCTGTCCCAGCCCAATCGCTGCCGGACATGGCCTCCGGCCAAGCCAGAGTATCCGCCCACCACTCCGACTCACCGCCGTTTCGACGCGCCCACACTGCCTCGGCCACACACCCAGCGACGTGCAGCATCGCGCGCTTTCGGAGGGAGAAGGAGGCAGCCTTTTCGGAAGAGAAGCTGAACCGACCGCCCCACGTCTTGTCATCCGCAGCAGCGTCCGGGCGAGGAAAGATCACCGCCCAGCCATCACGGATACCCAGGTGCCGTGCCATAACCAGGTGCCCGGCTTCATGGATGGCCGCGCGCCTGCGATCCCACGCCATTACCCTGGCAGGCGTTGGACGGTCGGCGCCGCCCACACAGAAGCGGAGCGTCATGCCACCACCGCTTCTCGGCAACGCTCCCATGGCCTTGTCGGCCTCAGGGTCATCGCTCCCCACAGATTGTCGTGCACAGCCCGCAGGATCTCCGCACGCGGATTCCCGTGGGGGCCAAACATGAGGTCCAGCGATTTATCCAGGATACCCATGACGCGGCCGAGTTGGGCAAAGCCCCTTGTGGCATTAATGCGGTCGCGCAGCAGAGCGCGGGCGCTGGGCAGGCCGCCATCCACCACCGCCTGCACCGACTTCTCACAGAGCGCCGGCCAAAACGCCGGACCGGCCTCGGTGCGGACCTGCACGATAGCTCGGAATTCTCGCTGCAGTACCATGTCTACACCCTCCTACGTCTCGCCACGACGCCTCGGTGGCGATAGTGCGCCCAACACTTCTGTGGCCCTCGCCGACCTGATGTTGGCACACCTCCGCATGTGTTCGCCGATCGGACTACCGCCATTACAACGGCGTTGTAGCCGGTCTCCAGAATAGATTCTGCCACCTATGAGCCCTGCTGAGCACGGGAACTGTCATCCAGGAACTTTACCTGTCCTCTAATCTCATTATCTCGCGGCCTGGACTAATCCAGACTGTGGACAGGGAGGCACCATGAAGACATTCCACTTTATGAGAGGGCGGCGGAAGAGGTGCCGAACACTACCAGCGTTGGCTCGCCCCAAACCTCTGCGGCCTTCGGGGTAAGGGGTGTCAACCCCTGTGCAGGGACGTGATACTGCCACCGAGCAGAGGGGAACGAGGTCTCGGCCTCTCCTTCAGGACACCCGCATCACCACGTACGTTCGACTGGATCGTCAGGCGCAGCTTGGTGGCCAACGTGACGGCCATGCCCGTCAACCTGCTGACCACAGCCGCCTGCTCGGCGAAGTGCCCCACGTCCGCGGCATCGATTGTGTCGAGCAGATCGCCCGCCTGATGCAGCAACACGAGAACTCGGCAGTACTGCTCAAGCAGTGGAAGATTCCCTGCCGAGAAGTAGTCGGCCGGCCGGGTTGCCACGATCTGCCGCCAATGCTGCTGCGCCTCCCGCTTGAGATGCCGCGGCGGTGCCGGCGGCCTGGTCTTGGGAAGCAGGTTCGCGGTCGCCAACGCGTCAGTCGAGACTCTGGGCATGGTTTCTACTCCCCGATAGGCCAATTCACGCAGGTAGCAGGATGAACGGGCAAGTTCGGTCCTGTTCACGAGGGCTGCAGGGATTTGCCACCCCCCTGGTAGGTCCTCAGCCGCTCCTGCATCTCGATCCGCCGCTGGCGGTTCACCTCCTCCGCCAGCTGGCGCCACTCCTCGACATCACCGTCGATCACACAGGGGCCAACCCCCGACAGGACACACTCCGCTTCGTCCCGGTCGTCCGTGGAGTACATCACCTCGCGGCGCCGCACGGTGCGCCGCAGCAGCAGCGGCGTCCCCTGCTTCTCGTGCCACGTTGCGAACCACGCGCCGATGGATCGCCGGGTGGTCCACGACCATCCCCGTGCGGCTTCACGCTGCGCTACACCGGACGTGCCCCGCCAGACGGTGAACTCCTCGGGCAGCATCGAAGTGTCGAACCCGGCAGCTCGGAACAGCTTGCGCATCCCGTTGCGGGAGCCAGCCGCCCAGACCACCTCGTGGTGGCGGCACGACCAGGCGTTCGCCAGGGCCTCCCGCAGACACATGGGCGGGAAGCCTGCGAGATAGAGCCAACTGATGAACAGGCCGATGTCCCAGCCGGGCGTTGGCAGCGACAGTCCGCTGATCGCCTTCAGGTCGTTCTGCTCGGCGCGCAGGAACTCCTCGCGCACTCCCGGGAAGCGTGCTCGATCGAGCAACTCCTCCCGGAGCTCTTCCGCACGCTTTCGCTCAAGGTACTGACTGAAAGAACGGATTGGCTTTCTTTCCACGTGCTTTTCCTGATGGCAGATATGGCACCAGTCGTGACGGTGGCCCGGGCAGCCTGAGCAAGGCTGAACGTGCTGGCTGGTTGTGAGGCTGAGGGCCTGTTCCTTCCCGCGCCTCCGCGGTGGCGCTCTCGCCGCCAGCGCGCCGTCTCCTGGCATCCGCGGGTTAGGGTGGTTTCGAGGGTTCGTTCCGCTGTGTTCCCTGAAAGTGTCAGTCAGTGAGTCACGCGTCTCGGAATGTGCCTCACGCTGCGGATACGGTGACTGACACTCCCGCGCAGAGGGCTGAAGGAAACCCTCCAAACCCCCTAACCCCCTTGCATCGCCGCTCATTTCTGCGGCCCCTCGGGGATCACGACGCGCCATTGCAGGCTGCCACCCTTCTCGCTCATCCGTTCGAAGCGCTTTCCCCGTTCGATCCGGCCTTCGTGCCGGGCGATGAACCTGCCCAGCCGGCGGACGTTGATGCCCTGGCGCTCGCCCGCGATCACGTCGATCGCGGCGACCAGCCCCGCGTTCGGCTCCTTCACCACCTCC
>NZ_WUJP01000763.1 GCF_009806515.1 Geminicoccus flavidas
CATGAAGGTCTGCGGCATCAGCAGG
Source organism: Geminicoccus flavidas (assembly GCF_009806515.1). Lineage (GTDB taxonomy): Bacteria > Pseudomonadota > Alphaproteobacteria > Geminicoccales > Geminicoccaceae > Geminicoccus > Geminicoccus flavidus. The sequence continues at coordinate 26 of NZ_WUJP01000763.1, forward strand.
AGGACGCGCTCAATCCCGAGCGTCGCATCCGCCACCCTGCTCTGCCATTTGCGCAGCCAGTTGGAAGCGCGATGGCGGGAAGCGATGGCTTCCAGCGCCATGAACCCGACATTGTGCCGGTTGTGCGCGTACTGGTCACCCGGATTGCCGAGCCCGACGAAGAGCTTCATGTCCGCCTCGACGGGCCCGGCATCCGCAAGGCTCAGGCCTCCGGGGCGACCGTCGGCGGGACGATCGAGCAGACCGTGAAGTCGCGATCCGTGATGGTCGGCTTGACACCCTGCGGCAGGGTCACCTCGCTGATATGCACGGTGTCGCCGATCTCGCGGCCGGTCAGGTCGACCTCGATATGGTCCGGGATCGCATCGGCCGGGGCATGCACCTCGATCGCGCGGCGCACGATGTTGAGCGTGCCGCCGACCTTCAGGCCCGGCGAGTTCGCCTCGTTCAGGAACACGACCGGCACTTCGACCACCACCGTCGCGTCCGCGCTGGCACGGTAGAAGTCGACATGGAGCGGGTCGCTGGTGACGGGATGGTACTGCGCCTCGCGCGGCAGCACCCGCACCTTGCGGCCGTCGCCGAAGTCGAGCGACACGATCTGGTTGAAGAAGCTGCGCCGGCCGGCGACCTTCCTCAGCTCGTTGAACACGAGCGCGCACATCTCGGGCTCGCCGCCGGGCCCGTAGATGATCGCCGGCACCTTGCCGGCACGGCGCAGGGCGCGGGCCGGGCCCTTGCCATGGTTGGAGCGCGGCTCGGCGCTCAAGCTCAGGACGTCACTCATCACTCTTCACTCCACCCCTCCGGCACCTGGGCCCCATGCCCCGCCCCGGACAGGCCATAAGAAAAAGAACCAGACGAGCTCGCCGGTCAGTCGAACAGGGAGCTGACCGAGCTCTCGCTGGAGATCCGCTTGATCGCCTCGCCCATGAACTGAGCGACCGAGACGACCCGGATCTTGTCGGTGACCCGGACCGCCTCGGTCGGCCGGATCGAATCGGTGATCACCAGGCGCTCCAGGTCGGAAGCCGCGATCCGCGCCACCGCGCCAGCGCTCAAGACGCCATGAGTGCAATAGGCCTGGACGCTGCGGGCACCCTGCCTGAGCAGGGCGGTCGCGGCGTTGCACAGCGTGCCGCCGGAATCGACGATGTCGTCGACCAGGATGCAGCGCTTGCCGGCGACTTCGCCGATCACGTTCATGACCTCGGAGGCACCCGGCTTCTCGCGGCGCTTGTCCACGATCGCGAGCTGGACGCCCATGCGCTTGGCAAAGCCGCGTGCCCGGCTGACCCCGCCCACGTCGGGCGAGACGATCACCAGGTCCTCGGTGCCGATATTGGCGATGATGTCCGGGACCATGATCGGGGTGGTGAACATGTTGTCCACCGGGATGTCGAAGAAGCCCTGGATCTGGGCGGCGTGCAGCTCAAGGGTCAGCACCCGGTCGGCACCGGCCCGGGTGATCAGGTTTGCCACCAGCTTGGCCGAGATCGGCGTGCGCGGCCCGGGCTTCCGGTCCTGCCTCGCATAGCCGAAATAGGGCACCACCGCGGTGATCCGCCTGGCCGAAGCGCGCCGGAGCGCATCGATGCAGACCAGCAGCTCCATCAGGTGGTCATTGGCCGGATAGCTGGTCGACTGGATGATGAACACGTCCTCGCCGCGGACGTTCTCGTGGATCTCGACCCACACCTCCATGTCGGCGAAGCGCTGGACGCTCGCGGAGGTCAGAGGCATCCGCAAGGACGCGGCGATCGCCTCGGCGAGCGGGCGATTGCTATTGGCGGCGACGATCTTCATGAACCAGGAACCTCGGGCCTCGGACGTCCAGCCCCATCCGGCGAGCGCGGCCCCCATAGCACCGCGAGGCCGATCGGTGAAGGGCAGGCGTGCATGTTCCTTTCGCAGTTGCAGCATGAGCGGGCCGCATTCCGGCCTTGACGATGCCGAGCCGCCATCGCCAAGGGGGCCTGCTGCTGGCGCCGCCCGGCGCCCGCGGCAGCAACCCCTTGGAGACGGGCATGACCGGCCGATTCGCTCTGTTGACCAGGCTCCGACGGGCCGCGGTCGCGTTTCGCGACGAGCCGCCGGCACCGCGTGCTCCGGCGCCGCCCGCCACGGCACCGGCAACCCCGGCACTGTCCCACCAGGCGATGCTGGCGCACCCGACTTCGCTCGCCTCCGCACTGGTGCGCCTGCGCGCCAACGTGGACGAGATCGGCACGCTGGTCTGCCTGGGCTCCGGCCGGGGCGACGACGCTTTGTCCTTTGTCGAGCACTGGCCGGGGGCCCGGGTCCTGCTGATCGACATGGACGAGAGCTTCCGCCCGGTCTGGGACGGCCTTGCCGGAAAGCTGCCGGGCCTGGTGGGCGAGGTCGCGGCGCTGGCCGAGCATGATGGCGAGGTCGGCATGCTCAAGACCGACCGCACCGGCGGCATCGCCCTGGAGGGTGCGACCGACCCCAATGCCAAGAAGATCCGCTCGGTCCGCCTCGACACGCTGATCGCTCAGCATACCTTGCCGCCGCCCTATTTCCTGAAGTTCGACACCCATGGTGCGGAGCTGCCGATCCTGGCCGGGGCCGAGCAGACCCTGCGGCAGACCGCGATCCTCATGATGGAGTGCTACAACTTCAAGCTGGGTTTCGCCGGCGGCCGCAACCTGACCTTCGATGAGATGTCTTTGCACCTGAAGGGGCTGGGCCTGCGCCCGGCCGACCTGTGCGACCCGCTCTGGCGCCCGGGCGACGGGCTGCTCTGGCAGCTCCACCTGTTCTTCCTCCGCGCCGACCACCCTTGCTTTGCCAGCTCCAGCTACCGGGCACCGGGGCGGCAGGCGGCAGGCTGAGGCCCAGGCGGCCAGCTGCGGGCGGTCAGGCCAGAAAGGCGGCGATCGCCCAGAGCACGTCCGGCTCCTGTTCACGGTGCGGGACGTGCCCGCAGCGGGGCAGCAGCCGGACGGTCACCGGCCCGCCCGCCAGCGCCGCGATCCGCTCCGGGTGCCGCGCCGAGCCGTACTCGTCGTCCTCCCCGTGGATGGCCAGGATCGGGCAGGATGCCGCGCGCAGCTCGGCATCGAGGTTCCAGCCGGCCCATTCAGGCGACAGCCATGTCCCGGTCCAGGCGTCCAGGACCCATGCCGCCTTGGCACCGTGATAGCGCTCCAGCCGTGCCATCTGCCCGGGCCGCGCGAACTGCTGCTGCGCTGCCCTGATCCCGGCGAGCGTGCGCTCCTCGACCAGGGCCTGGGCGGATTCGCTGATCACGCCCTGGCAGGTGCCGGGATGGGCGGAGGCAGCGGCGATCGCCATGCCGGCGCCGATGCTGTGGCCGAACGCGACGAAGTGGCCGATGCCGAACCGGGCAAGCACGGCGGCCAACCCGCCGCTTGCCTCCTCCACGACGAAGTCTGGTCCGAGCCGGCCCGGATGCCGATCAGGCCTGCCGAAGCCCAGCCGGTCATAGGCGATGACCCGCCGACCAGTCGCCGTCGCCAGCCGGCCGGGGAAGTCCCGCCAGAGTTCGACGCAGCCCAGCGAGTCGTGCAGCAGCACGATCGGCGGCCGAGCGGGACCGGCATCCGATGCGGGCCAGCACTGGGCATGGAGCCGGCCATGCACGGTCTCGACCCAGACCCCGGCACCCGCTGCGGCTGCGTCCATGCCCGCTAGCCGATGACGCCGCCGGCGCGCAGCTCCGCCAGCTCGTCCGCCGACAGGGCCAGGTACTCGGCCAGCACTGCATCGGTGTCCTGGCCCAGCACGGGCGGGCCCTTCTCGTAGCGGACGGGCGTGGCGGAGAGACGCAGCGGGTTGCCCAGCAACGGCACGGTGCCGGCCGCGGCTACGGCATGGGGCACGTCGACCTGCATACCACGCGCCTGCACCTGCGGGTCGGCGAACACGTCCGGCAGGGTGTTGACCGGGCCGCACGGCACGCCGAGCGCGCTGAGCTCGTCCACCCATTCCCGGATGGTGCGGGTCGCCATCACCGGGGGCAGCAGGGCGTCCATCTCGTCGCGATGGCGGACCCGCGCGCGGTTGGTGGCAAAGCGCGAATCGTCGGCGAGTTCCGGCAGCCCGGCCACCTGGCAGAAGCGGCGGAACTGGGTGTCGTTGCCGACCGCCAGGATCACGTGGCCGTCCTTGGCCTGGTAGACCCGGTAAGGCACGATGTTGGGATGCTGGTTGCCCAGCCGCGGCG
>NZ_WUJP01000764.1 GCF_009806515.1 Geminicoccus flavidas
GGGCCTTGCCCGAGACCAGGTAGTTGGTCGCCTGGTTGATCATGGTGGCGACCTGGGTGTCGAGCAGCGCCAGGTCGATCTGCTGGCCCTCCCCCGTCCGTTCGGCATGACGCAGGGCCGCCAGAATGCCGGTGGCCGCGTACATGCCGCACATCACGTCGACGATCGCGACCCCGACCTTCATGGGCTCGCCGTCCGGCTCGCCGGTCACGCTCATGAGCCCGCCATGGCCCTGGGCCAGGTAGTCGTAGCCGGCGCGGTCGCAATAGGGGCCGGTCTGGCCGAAGCCGGTGATCGAGCAGTAGACCAGGCTCGGGAACTCCTCCTTCAGCTGCTCATACGCCAAACCGTAGCGGGCGAGCGCGCCGACCTTGAAGTTCTCGACCAGGACGTGGCAGTCGGCCAGCAGCCGGCGGACCAGGGCGGCACCTTCCGGGCGCGCGATGTCGATCGCCACCGAGCGCTTGTTGCGATTGGCGCAGAGATAATAGGCGCTCTCGCCGGTATCGGCGCCGTTCTCGCCTGTGACGAAGGGCGGGCCCCATTTGCGCGTGTCGTCGCCCTCGCCCGGCCGCTCGATCTTGATCACGTCGGCGCCCAGGTCGCCCAGGAGCTGGGTGCAGCTGGGGCCTGCCAGGATCCGGCTGAGGTCGAGGACGCGGACGCCGTCGAGCGGCAGGGGCTTGGACATGGGGCTCTGGATGCCTAGCTAGTGGCCACGGACGCAGGACGCTCGCAGAACGGGGCGGCAGCCTCAAGCCGTGCCGGTTGTCCCGCGGATTCTTGGCCGCACCGTGCGTCACGATCGCTTGACATCATCGGCGCAGACGCCAATTAAGCAGTGAAAACAGGACCGCTCCGGTCTGGAATGGTTCCGAGCTGCTTCCCCAGGTCTGGTAGAGCGTGATCCGACTGAGCCGCCTTGCCGATTACGGGATCGTGCTGACCACCCAGGTCGCACGCTACCCCAACCGCCACTGGAGCGCGCCCGAGCTAGCCGCGGCGACCGGGATCCCCTTGCCCACGACCAGCAAGCTGCTCAAGACGCTGGTCCGCTCCGGGGTGCTGGTCAGCCATCGCGGGGCGCGCGGCGGCTACGGCCTGGCGGATGCCGAGCGGCGGGTGTCGGTCGCGGAAGTGATCGAGGCGGTGGAAGGGCCGATCGCGATCACGAGCTGCCTGGACCCGAACGGTTCCGACTGCAGCCTCGATTCGGTGTGCCTGACCCGGACCAACTGGAACACCATCAACCGTGCCATCCGCGTGGCACTCGCGGCGGTATCCATCGAGGAGATGGCGACCGCGGTGCCGGAGGCCTTCATGGATAGCCACGCGGACGACGAAGCGGGACGGAAGCAGGCGCGCCCGTCCGGACATCTTTCGGCCTGACGGCCGCATATCGGGAGATCGACATCCATGGCGACCGCGCTCGAGACGGTCCGTGAATATACCGGCGGCGAGTACAAGTACGGCTTCGTCACCGATATCGAGGCGGACATCGCGCCAAAGGGCCTGAGCGAAGACGTCATCCGTCTGATTTCGGCCAAGAAGCAGGACCCGGACTGGCTCACCGAGATGCGTCTGGCCGCCTACAAGCGCTGGCAGACCATGACGGAGCCGACCTGGCAGAAGGTCGACTACGAGCCGATCGACTACCAAGCCATCAGCTACTACGCGGCGCCCAAAATCAAGGAGCGTCCGAAGAGCCTGGACGAGATCGACCCCGAGATCCGCCGCACCTACGAGAAGCTGGGCATCCCGATCAAGGAGCAGGAGATCCTGGCCGGCGTCGCGGTCGACTACGTGTTCGACAGCGTCTCGGTGGCCACGACCTTCCGCAAGAAGCTCCATGAGCTGGGGATCATCTTCTGCTCGATCTCCGAGGCGATCCAGGACCATCCCGAGCTCGTCCGCAAGTATCTGGGCAGCGTGGTGCCGGCCGGCGACAACTTCTTCGCGGCGCTGAATGCGGCCGTCTTCACCGACGGTAGCTTCGTCTACATCCCCAAGGGCGTGCGCTGCCCGATGGAGCTGTCGACCTATTTCCGCATCAACGAGAAGGGCACCGGCCAGTTCGAACGGACCCTGATCATCGCGGACGAGGGCTCCTACGTCAGCTACCTGGAAGGCTGCACAGCACCCCAGCGTGACGAGAACCAGCTGCACGCCGCGGTGGTCGAGCTGATCGCGCTCGACGATGCCGAGATCAAGTACTCGACCGTCCAGAACTGGTATCCGGGCGACAGCGAGGGCAAGGGCGGCATCTACAACTTCGTGACCAAGCGCGGCGCCTGCCGCGGCAAGAACAGCAAGATCAGCTGGACTCAGGTCGAGACCGGCTCGGCGATCACCTGGAAGTACCCGTCCTGCATCCTGCAGGGCGACAACTCGGTGGGCGAGTTCTACTCGGTCGCGGTGACCAACAACCGCCAGCAGGCCGACACCGGCACGAAGATGATCCATATCGGCAAGAACACCCGCTCGCGCATCGTCGCGAAGGGCATTTCCGCCGGTACCTCGGACAGCACCTATCGTGGCCTGGTAAAGGTCCTGAAATCGGCCGAGGGTGCGCGCAACTACACCCAGTGCGACTCGATGCTGATCGGCGACAAGTGCGGCGCGCACACCGTGCCCTATATCGAAGTGCGCAACCGCTCGGCCAAGTGCGAGCACGAGGCGACCACGTCCAAGATCTCGGACGACCAGCTCTTCTACTGCCGCCAGCGCGGCATCTCGGAGGAGGACGCCGTGGCGCTCATCGTCAACGGCTTCTGCCGCGAGGTGATGGACGAGCTGCCCATGGAGTTCGCGGTCGAGGCGCGCAAGCTGCTCGCGATCAGCCTGGAACACAGCGTCGGCTGATCAGCGGCCACGCCTCCCACGGAACAAGTCGGGGGTGCCGCGGCACCCGATCGGATCAAGAAGTCATGCTCGAAATCAAAGACCTGCAAGCTACCATCGAGGGCCAGGACAAGCAGATCCTGAATGGGCTCTCGCTGACCGTCAGGCCGGGCGAGGTCCATGCGATCATGGGCCCGAACGGCTCGGGCAAGAGCACGCTCGCCTATGTCCTGAGCGGCCGGGATGGCTACGAGGTCACCGGCGGCAGCGCCACGCTGGACGGCGAGGACCTGCTCGAGCTGGAGCCCGAGGAGCGGGCCGCGGCTGGCCTGTTCCTGGCCATGCAGTACCCGGTCGAGATCCCGGGCGTGTCGAACATGTATTTCCTGCGCCAGGCGATGAACTCGATCCGCAAGGCGCGGGGCGAGGAAGAGATCTCGGCAGGCGCCTTCATGAAGCTGGTGAAGGAGCGCGCGGCACTGCTGGGCGTCGGTGGCGAACTGCTCAAGCGTGACGTCAACCGCGGCTTCTCCGGCGGCGAGAAGAAGCGCAACGAGATCCTGCAGATGGCCATGCTGCAGCCCAGGATCTGCATCCTGGACGAAACCGACAGTGGCCTCGACATCGATGCGCTGCGCACGGTGGCAGACGGCGTTAACGCGATGCGCTCGCCCGATCGCGGCTTCCTGATCATCACCCACTACCAGCGCCTGCTCGACTATATCGTGCCGGACCATGTCCACGTGCTCGCCAAGGGCCGGATCCAGACGAGCGGCGACCGCTCGCTGGCCCTGGAACTGGAAGAGAAGGGCTATGGCGGCGTGCTGGGCGCCGAGTTCGCCGAGGTCGCGGCATGAGTGCCCTGCGCAATCGCACCGCTGAGCCGGTGCCTGGCTTCGCCGAGGCGCTGGAGCGCCTGCGTGGCGAGGCGGCCGGCAGTTCCGGCCGGGCGCTGGAGCAGCGCAACGCCGCCTTCGAGCGCTTCCAGGCGCTGGGCGTGCCGACCCCGCGGGTCGAGAACTGGAAATACACCAACGCCGCCAGCTTCGCGAACCGCCCGTTCGCCCTGGCCCCGCGCGGCACGGTCGATCCCGACCTCGTCATCCCGCATTTCGCGGGCGGCCATAAGGCACGCCGGCTGATCCTGGTGAACGGCCGGACGGTTCCGCAGTTCAGCCATCTGGGCGGCCTGCCCGCCGGCATGACCGTGCGCCCGCTCGCCCAGGTCCTGGCCGAGACGCCGGAACTGGTCGACCGGACCAGCGTCAACGACGAGCCCGAGCACAGCTTCGAGGCGCTGAACCGGGCGTTGGTCGAGGACGGCGCCTGGATCTCGCTGGAAGACGGTGTGGCGCTCGACGAGCCGCTCCAGGTCATCTCGATCCTGACCGAGGCCGAGAGCGCCTTCATGGCCCATCCGCGCCATGTGATCCGGCTGGGCAGGAACGCGAAGCTCCGCCTGATCCTGACCACGGTGGCGCTGGGCCAGGCGGAAAGCCTGCTGAACCAGGTCGAGACGGTCGAGATCGCCGATGGCGCGGACCTCACCATCGACCGGACCCTCGAGCAGGGCCAAGGCCGCAGCGCCATCACCCGCTCGCGCTTCGTGCTGGGCAGCAGGTCGCGGCTGCAGCAGACCACGGCTTCGATCGGCGGCAGCCTGATCCGCCATGAGATGGAGGCCCGCCTGCGCGGCACCCATAGCGAGGCGATCCTGAATGGCCTGATGATGCCGCAGGGCACCGAGCACGTGGACACGCTGATCCGGATGCACCACGAGATGCCGGACTGCCAGTCGGACCAGTTCTACAAGACCGTGGCGGACGATCGCGGCCGTGCTGTGTTCGCTGGCAAGATCTTCGTGCACAAGGACGCGCAGCGCACCAATTCGTATCAGAAGAACGACAGCCTGCTCCTGTCGGACGATGCCGAGATCGACGCCAAGCCCGAGCTCGAGATCTATGCCGACGACGTGAAGTGCAGCCACGGCGCCACCTGCGGCGACCTGGATCCTGCCTCCCTGTTCTATCTGCGCTCGCGCGGGATGGACGAGGCGCTGGCCCGCTCGATGCTGACCTTCGCCTTCACCGGCGAGGTGCTGGAGCGGATCGCGGACGAGAGCGTGGACCACATCGTGCGCCGCATGATCCTGAGCCGCCTGCCGGGTGGCGAGCGGCTGGCCGAGCTGGGATGAGCGACATGGCCACCGAGGTCCGGGCACCGGGCGACGCCCTCACCTTCGATCCGGACGCGGTGCGCGCCGCGTTCCCGATCCTCGACCAGGAGATGAACGGCCGGCCGATGGTGTTCCTGGACAGCGGGGCCAGCACGCAGAAGCCCGAGGCGGTGATCGCGGCCGAGGCCGAGTTCTACCGGCACGACTACGCGAACATCCATCGCGGCGTGTACGATCTCAGCCAGCGCGCCAGCGACGCGTTCGACGGCGGCAGACGCAAGGTGCAGGCGTTCCTGGGGGCCGCCGACTGGCGCGAGATCGTGTTCACCCGCAACACGACCGAGGCGATCAACCTTGTGGCCTGGTCGTTCCTGGAGCCCAGGCTCCAGCCGAGCGACGAGATCCTGGTCACGACCATGGAGCACCACTCCAACATCGTGCCCTGGCAGCTCGTCGCCATGCGCCATGGCGCCAAGGTCGTGGCGGTGCCGATCACCGATGCGGGCGAGCTCAACCTGGCCGCCTTGCGGGAGATGATCGGGCCGCGCACCAAGATGCTGGCCTGCACCTGGGTCTCCAACGTGCTGGGCACGGTCAACCCGGTCGCCGAGATCGTCGGGATCGCCCATGCAGCAGGCGTGCCGGTGCTGCTCGACGCCGCCCAAGCGGTGCAGCACGTGGCGGTCGACGTCCAGGAAGTAGGCGCCGATTTCCTGGCCTTCTCCGCGCACAAGATCTACGGGCCGTCCGGCGTCGGCGTGCTCTATGGCAAGCGGGAGCACCTGGAAGCCATGCCGCCCTGGCAGGGTGGTGGCGGGATCGTCGACCGGGTGACCTTCGAGGGCACGACCTATGGCGAGATCCCCTTCCGCTTCGAGGCGGGCACGCCGGACATCGCCGGCGTTCATGGGCTGGGTACAGCCCTCGACTGGTTCGGCCAGTTCGACATCCGTGCGGTCGAGGCGCATGAGATCCGGCTGATGGCCGAGGCCCAGCGCGCCCTGCAGCAGATCCCGGGCCTCCATGCCCTGGGCGACCCGCGGCACCGGACAGGGGCTCTCTCGTTCTGGGTGGATGGGCTGCACCATCAGGACGTGGGTGCCATGCTCGACCTGGACGGCATCGCCATCCGCACCGGCCATCACTGCGCCCAGCCTTTGCACCGGCGCTTCGGCCTGGAGGGCAGTGCGCGGGCCTCGTTCGGCATCTACAATAACGAGGCGGACGTCGCGGCGCTGGCGGATAGCCTGCGCTACATCGTGCGCAAGTATGGCTGAGGAAGCGGACATGGACGAGAAGAGCGGCCTCGATCGCGCCGAAGCATTTCTCCAGGAAACACCCGAGGATGCCGCCCAGCGCGCCCGCGCCCTCGAAGTCGAGCAGCTGGGCAACCAGATCGTCGACACGCTGAAGACGATTTACGATCCCGAGATCCCGGTAAACATCTATGAGCTCGGCTTGATCTACAAGATCGACATCGAGGACGACAACCGGGTCATCGTCACGATGACCCTGACCTCGCCGAGCTGCCCGGTCGCCGAGTCGCTGCCGATCGAGGTGGAAAACAAGATCACGGCGCTCGAGAGCATCCCCGGCTGCACGGTCGAGATCACCTGGGACCCGCCCTGGCATCCCTCGATGATGTCGGAAGAGGCGCAGCTCGAACTCGGCATGATCTACTGAGCCGACCAGTTCGGGAGCCTCAAATCTGGCGAAACAACCGCCGCATGTAGAAGGCTGCCCGGCCCGGCGACCAGTTTGGCCGATCAGCGCCATAGCTAAGGAGCCGCCAGTTCTTGGCTGCCAGTTGGACGCACCGCTCGATCCGGACAGTCCGCAGATCAGCGCGTCCCATGGCCTGCAGGATTTCTCGCACCATCAACCACTGCCCCCAGCAGTTGGGATGTATGCCATCGGGATGAATGGGATCAAGACGACTGCTTGCCAGACAGTAGTCACGCCATTCATCCATGCGGCGGTTCATGTCGATCAATATGGTCCGGCCAAATGGTTGTCCGCGCTTCCAATAGATGCTGTTAGCGGCCATCCGAATAGCATCATTCGCCGATAGTATTCGACCATCTGCTGTCCGATAGCGCCGATCGTACTCCATGCTGGGGTACTGGCCTCGAAATGGACGGTAGTCGAACATCGTCATGAGGATGCAGGTGGCGTTCACACGGTTGATCACCGCCTGCCGCCAGTTGCGAACTTTATGGAAGTAGGCGACCGGATCGGCGCCGTGCTTGCCGGCATCCTCGAACACGACGCAATCGCCGGCGCGGATTGTGCCGCTCTCGACCAGCGTACGGACCATGGATGGATCGGCGCCACCCGCATAGCCGATGGCAAGCTGGTTCTGACGATTCTCCACAGCCAGTTCGCGCATGCAGGCCGCGATCGAATGCCAGCAGAAAAGCGGATGTCCCTGTACCAGGCTTATATCTCGCGGCTCATTGCCATTTCTTGTCGGATCTATCCCTTCCCCGTTCCAGAACTCACCCAGCGCCCAGCCAC
>NZ_WUJP01000765.1 GCF_009806515.1 Geminicoccus flavidas
GCATGATGCTGTCACCGAACAGGTGGCAGACCTTGCCGTAGCGAGCTCTGTTCTGAATAATCTCGTGATAATATGGCTCCATCTCACCGGATTGAGCCAGAGAAACACTGTTAGCCAGATGAGACATCAGCATGGCAGATGCGCCAATGATAAACGAACGCCGCTTGAGCTGCATGATCGTACCCTGGTAACCCGGCGGACGCGCCTGACTTCGCGATCCGGTGAGTTACTAGTGGCGGAAATTTATTAATAACCGGTTAACTATTGTGATACAGCAGAAGCATCGGGTTCCGATCTTCCTGCAAACCTTGACTATGCCGGATTCTTGAGTGCTAGCAGCCCATTGGCATCGTCATCATCTGCATGATGTGCATCCACGTGCCGGACATGTTGCCTTGGTGACGGCAGTCACAGCGGCTGAAGGCACCTTGGTGCTAATGGTCCGTTTGTTGCTGGATGGGCATAGACGGACTTACGGCTGTCGCTCACAAGTGGATATAGGCGAGGTCGAGAATCCAGATGGCAGACATCATCCCGCTGCGCGGCAGCCAGCCGGCGCGAGCCGTACCGGTCCAACCGGTGGTCTTCGACCCTGCGGATGCCTGGCTGATGCCCTGGGATATGTTCCGCCTGGGCTTCGCCGCCTGGGCGAGCCTCTGGCTGGCGCCGATGGGGCTGCGGGTTGAGACGGTCGAGAAGCCTCGCCCGCCGCGCTGACTGGCGTCATCTGGCGACGTCGCCGCTGCTTGTCGACAGGGCGGCCCGGGCCTATGCCTCCCGGCCATGGACGACCGACATTCCCTTCGCTTCCGCGGGCCGCATCTCCTCGGCATCGAGGGGCTGGCGCCCCATGAGATCCAGGATCTGCTCGACCGGGCGGACGCCTGCGTCGACGTGAACCGCGGCCTTGCCGACCGCCGCGACCGCCTGGCCGGCCGCACGCTACTCAACCTGTTCTTCGAGAACTCGACCCGCACCCGAACCTCGTTTGAGCTAGCCGGCAAGCGGCTGGGCGCCGACGTGGTCAACATGGAGGTCGCGACCTCTTCGGTGAAGAAGGGCGAGACCCTCATCGACACCGCGATGACGCTGAACGCCATGCACCCTGACGTGCTGGTGGTGCGCCATGGCGAGAGCGGTGCCGTAGCCCTGCTCGCCCGCCACGTGCGCTGCTCGGTGGTCAATGCCGGCGACGGGCTGCACGAGCACCCGACCCAGGCGCTGCTCGACGCGCTCACCATCCGCCGGCGCAAGGGCCGGATCGAGGGGCTGACGGTCGCGATCTGCGGCGACGTGCTCCATTCGCGGGTTGCCCGCTCCAACATGCTGCTGCTGCTGGCGATGGGCGCCCGGGTGCGGCTGGTGGCCCCGCCAACCCTGCTCCCGGGCGGGATCGAGGTCTATGGCGCCGAGGTGACCACCGACATGATGCGCGGCCTGGAGGGGGCCGACATCGTGATGATGCTGCGCCTGCAGCTAGAGCGCATGCAGTCCGCCCACCTCCCCTCCATCCGCGAGTATTTCCGCCTCTACGGCCTGACCCGCGAGAAGCTCGCCAACGCCGCCCCGGACGCCCTGGTCCTCCATCCGGGGCCGATGAACCGCGGCGTGGAGATCGACGGGGTGGTGGCCGACGACATCGACCGCAGCGCCATCCTGGACCAGGTCGAGATGGGGGTGGCAGTACGCATGGCAGTGCTCGAGGCGTTGGCAGGGCCGGAGGCCAGGCGATGAGCCGCCTGCTGATCACCAATGCAAGGCTGGTCGATCCGGTGGCGGGCACGGAGACGGTGGGTGCGCTGCTGGTCGAGCACGGCCGGATCGCCGCCCATGGCCCGAAGCTCGGCCGGGACGCGTCGATCGACGCGGAGCGGCTGGATGCGGACGGGCTGGTCCTGGCACCCGGCCTGGTCGACCTGCGCGTGCAGCTCGGCGAGCCGGGTGCCGAGCACAAGGAGAGCTTCGCCAGCGGCGCGCTTGCCGCGGTGGCGGGCGGTGTCACCAGCTTCGCCTGCCTGCCCGGCACCCAGCCGCCGATCGACGATCCCTCCATGGTCGAGTTCGTGGCAAGGCGCGCCCGGCGGGTACGACTGGCCAAGGTCTATCCCTATGCCGCCATCACCAAGGGCCTGAAGGGCCAGGAACTGGCCGAGTTCGGCCTGCTGCGCGAGGCGGGCGCGGTCGGCTTCACCGATGGCCACTTGGCCGTCGCCAGTGCCCGGATCATGCGCCGCGCGCTGAGCTATGGCCGGCTGGTTGACGCCTTCCTGGTGCAGCATCCGGAGGAGCCGGACCTGGCTCGCGGCGGGGCGGCCAACCCGGGCCCGATCGCCGCCCGGCTGGGTCTGGCGTCGATCCCGCGCGAGGCCGAGGTCATCATGATCGAGCGCGACCTGCGCCTGGCCCGTGCCACCGGCGGGCGGATCCACTTCTCGCGGATCACCACGGCCGAGGCGGTGGAGGCGATCCGCCGGGCCAAGGCGGAGGGGGTGCGGGTCACCTGCGATTGCACCCCGCACCATCTGGCGCTGAACGAGCTGGAGGTCGAAGGCTACCGGACGTTTGCGAAGGTCTCGCCGCCGCTGCGGGCCGAGGCGGACCGGTGCGCGATCGAGGCCGCCGTGGTGGACGGCACGATCGACGCGATCGCCTCGGACCACCGCCCACAGGACCAAGACAGCAAGCGCCTGCCGTTCGCCAGTGCGGAGTTTGGCGTGGTGGGGCTAGAAACGCTCCTGCCGGTGGCATTGCGCCTGGTGACGGACGGGCGGATGAGCCTGGCCGACCTATTCGTCCGCCTGTCCTCCACGCCCGCCAGGCTGCTCGGCATCGAGGGCGGCACGCTCGCCGTGGGCGCTCCCGCCGACCTGATCCTGCTCGACCCGGACCGGCCCTGGAAGGTGGCCGAGCGCGACCTGCACAGCGCGTCCAAGAACACCGCCTTCGAGGGCCGACTCATGATGGGCCGGGTCGAGACCACGCTGGTGGACGGCCGCGTCGTGTTCAGCCGGGGCAGGCCCATCCCCACCAGACTGGACTGAAC
>NZ_WUJP01000766.1 GCF_009806515.1 Geminicoccus flavidas
GATGGAACCCGTTGCCGCCGCGTGGGGCTGGCCCCACCTCCTGGCCCTCGTGCTCGGCTACCTGGCGGGCTCGATCCCGTTCGGCCTGATTGTCACCCGGCTGGGCGGGGCGGGCGACATCCGCGCGATCGGCTCCGGCAATATCGGCGCCACCAACGTGCTGCGCACCGGTCGCAAGGGCCTTGCACTGGCCACCCTGCTGTTCGATGCCGCCAAGGGCGCCCTGCCGGTCGCAGCAGCGCTGCTCTGGTTCGACCGCGACCTCGCCATGCTGGTGGGGCTGGGGGCGGTGCTGGGCCACTGCTTCCCGGTCTGGCTGGGCTTCAAGGGCGGCAAGGGGGTGGCGACCGCCGCAGGGGTGGTCCTGGCGATCAGCCCGCTCACCCTGCTGGCGGCGCTCCTGGTCTTCCTGGCGGCGGTGACGCTCACCCGCTACGTTTCGCTGGGCTCGGTGCTGGCCTCGGTCGCGGCGGCGCTGGTGGCGTTCATTCTGGACGACCCGCAGGCCGCTCTCCTGTTCGCGGTGATCGGCATCATCGTGATCGTGAAGCACCACCAGAACATTGGCCGCCTCGCGCGGGGCGAGGAGAACAAGCTGAGCTTCGCCAAGAAGCTCTAGGTCAGGTCAGGCACAGGGCACGGTCCCGCCATCGATGGTGTATTCGGCGCCATGGATCGCCGCGGCGCGGTCCGAGGCCAGGAAGGCGATGAGCTCGGCCACCTCCTCGGGCTGGGCCGGGCGACCGAGCGGGATGCCGCCCAGCGCGTCCAGGATGCGCTGGCGCGCCGCCGCCTCGTCGATGCCGGCACTCGTGGCGATCCGCTCGACCAGCGCCTCCGCAGCGCTCGTGTAAATCCAGCCGGGTGCTACCGCGTTCACTCGGATCCCCTTGGGGCCGAGTTCCTTGGACAGGGCCTTGCTGTAGACGCTCAGGGCCGCCTTGGCCGCCGCATAGCCGGTGGTCGAATCGTGCAGAGGCAGACGGCGCTGGATGGAGGAGGTGTGGATCACCACGCCCGCCCCCTGCGCGATCATGTGCGGGATCAGCAGCCGGTCGAGCCGGACCGCGGGCATCAGGTTGAGATCGATTTCCGTCTGCCAGGCTTGGTCGTCCAGAGCGGCGAATCCGCCGCCGGGGCTGCGCGAGCCGCCGACCACGTGGACGATCAGGTCGATGCCGCCCAGCCGGTCCAGTGCCGCCTCGGCCAATGCCGTGCAGCCGGCAGCCGTGGCGAGATCGGCCGTCACGAGCGTGACGTCGCCCATCCGCTCGTGCGAGCCAGACCGCGCCACGGTGACCACTTGGGCACCGCCCGAGACCAGCCGGCGGACCACAGCCCGGCCAGTCCCCTTGGTGCCGCCCGTCACCACCGCGCGCCTGGCGGCAAACTCGTTCGGGTCGCAGGCCATCAGCCGATCTCCAGCCGGGAGATGCCGTCCTGCGCCAGCGTGAAGCGGAATGTCAGCGTCACCGGGCTGCCGGGAAACGGGCCCGTGACCTCGGCCACGACCACCTCCTGGCCGGCTTCCCGCCTGGCCGAGCGCGGCACGGCCAGGGCTTGGTTGCCGATGGTCGCGGCCTCGATCCATGCCCGGATCGCATGGCGCCCCTCATGGCAGCGCCCCTCGTCCAGGACGCGGGCATCGGACGAGAATGGCGCCAGCATCGCCTGGAGATCGAAGTTCCGGTTGCCCGCGAAATAGGCGGCGACCGGATTGGAGAGATGAACAGCCATGAGATCCCGTGTCCTGGACGTTGTTGTCCAGTCCAGGATCACCTACCCTGACCTCGTGACAAGTACGCACCAGAAAGTTAGCTACTAACCTATGAGTAAGCGCCCCGACTATACCGCCGCCCTGGCGGCGCATGGCGTGCAGCAGGTGCTGCGGGTCCTGGAAGGGCGCTGGAAGCTGGTGATCCTCTTCCAACTGTTCGGCGGCAGGCTGCTGCGCTTTTCCGAGCTGGAGCGGGCACTTCCCGGCATCTCGCAGAAGATGCTGGCCCAGCAGTTGCGGCAGCTGGAGAAGGACGGCGTGGTGGCGCGGATCGTCCATCACGAGATGCCACCCAGGGTCGAGTATCATCTGACCGAGTGGGGGCAGGCGCTCTGCCCGGCGCTGGATGCCCTGCTCCGCTGGGCCGAGGCGGCACCACCCGCCATGCGCCCGGCCCTGCTGGGCGCGGCTGCCGACGAGCCTGCTGCGCCTGCGGACCCGTTGCCGGCGGCCTGACCGGTCAGCGCCGCTGGGCTACCAGGTGGAACAGGTGCCAGTGCTTTGGCCGGCCGCGCGGGGTGACCGTGTCGGTCTCCTCCTCGTCCAGCCGCTCTACGGTAAACGGCGCCAGTAGGGTCGCCACCTCGGCCGGCGTGTGGATGGTGATGCCCGGCCGGCCGGCGAAATCGTCGCGCGGGCCGAGCAGCTGGCAGGCCAGCCGGCCGCCCGGCGCGAGCCGGTCATGGATCCGGGTGAACAGGCCGGCGAAGCGCTCCGGCGGGCAGAACGGCAGGGCGAAGGACGACACGGTGAGATCGACCTCCGCCCAGCCCGCGTCCTCGAACCGTGCGACGGTCGTGGCCAGCCTCGGCAGGTCGCCCGGCGGGCAGGCGGCGCGGAGGCGATCGACCGCGGTCTGCTCCCGGTCGATCGCATGGACCGTGTGGCCCATCGCCAGGAGCGGCAGCGCGTCCCGGCCGACGCCGCAGCCGAGGTCCACCACCCGCAGGGGCGTCGTTCTGCCTTCCCGTGCGAACGCGGCCAGGGCCTGGGCCACGGTGGGGCGGAGCGGCCCCTGCCCGGCCCGGTCCCAGTAGCTCACCAGTTTCTCTCGCCAAGGTTGCACAGCGTCCACCTCTTACTGCATTAGTGGCAAGAGACCCATTGGAGCCCGGATGATCCAGGCGCCGGACGATACCGCGGAAGCCCTGGCCCGGCTGCGCCTGTGCCGCAGTGACGGGATCGGCCCGCGTGCGTTCGGCCGGCTCCTGTTCCGGCTGGGCAGTGCCAGGAACGTGCTGGAGCGCTGGCACGAGCTGCCGCGCGAGGCCACGGCCGGCGTGCGCCTCGCCGATCCTGCGGCGGTCGAGCGGGAATGGGCCGCCACCGAGCGGCATGGCGCCCGCCTCTTATTCCTTGGCGAGCCGGCTTTTCCCGCGGCACTCGCCACGATCCACGACCCGCCACCGGTGCTGACGGTCCTGGGTGACACGGCCCTCCTGGACATGCCGGCCGTGGCGATCGTGGGCTCGCGCCATGCCAGCGGCAATGGCCGCACCCTCACCCGCACGGTCGCGCACGAGTTGGCCGGCACGAACTATACGGTCGTGTCCGGTCTGGCGCGCGGCATCGACACCGCGGCGCATGAAGGGGCCGTGACAGCACCGGGCCGCACGATCGCGGTGATCGCGACGGGCATCGACCAAGTCTATCCCGAGCAGAACGCCGAGCTGGCAGCAAGGATCGCGGCATGTGGCCTGCTGGTGACCGAGCGGCCGTTCAGCGCGGAGCCGCGGGCGGCCGCCTTTCCGGCGCGCAACCGGATCATTGCCGGACTGTCCCTGGGCGTGCTGGTGGTCGAGGCGGCGATCCGCTCGGGCTCGCTCGTCACGGCCAGGCTGGCGCTGGAGCAGGGCCGCGAGGTCATGGCGGTGCCGGGGTCGCCGCTGGACGAGCGGCATCGCGGCGCCAACCAGCTCATCAAGGACGGTGCCGTGCTGATCGAGGACGCGGCCGATGTGCGCGCGGTGATTGACCCGCTGGCCATGCGCCGCGAGGGGATACCGCTGCCGCCGCGAGGGCCGGAGCGCTCTCGGCCGTCGCCGCCAGCCCTGCCCGGGGAGGTGGCCGGCAGCGGCTCGCCGACAGAGGGCGGCCTGCTGGCGCAGGTGCTGGCTTGCCTAGGCGCCGAACCCCTCGCGGTTGACGATCTCGTACGCCAATGCCAAGCAACGACGGCCCAGATCCACGAGGCCCTGCTTGAGCTGGAGCTCGAAGGCCGCCTGGAGCGGCATGGTGGCAACCGTGTCTCCCTTTTGTTCGCCTGAACCCTGTGGCCGGCAGGCTCTTGCAACTCGGAAGACAGTGCCCACCTTCCCGACCCGATCCGCACCGCCGCCGACTTGCCGCGGTGGGAGCCCCGAGAAAAGCCGCTGATGAACGTCGTCGTCGTCGAATCCCCGACCAAGGCCAAGACGATCAACAAGTATCTGGGCGACGGCTTCACCGTCCTGCCCAGCTATGGCCATGTGCGTGATCTTCCCGAGAAGGACGGCTCTGTCCTTCCCGACGACGATTTCCGCATGATCTACGAGGTCCAGGAGGACAAGAAGAAGCGGATCGACGAGATTGCCCGGGCGGTCCGTGGCGCCGACCGCCTGGTGCTGGCGACCGACCCGGACCGCGAGGGCGAGGCGATCTCTTGGCACCTGCTCTCCGCGCTGCAGGACAGGAAGGCGATCAAGAAGGACCTGAAGGTCGATCGGGTCCTGTTCTACGAGGTGACCAAGCCTGCCGTGCTGGAGGCGATGCAGTCGCCGCGCCAGCTCGACCATCACCTGATCGATGCCTATCAGGCGCGCCGGGCGCTCGACTATCTGGTGGGCTTCACCCTCTCACCGGTGCTGTGGCGCAAGCTGCAGGGTGCCCGCTCGGCCGGCCGGGTGCAGTCGGTAGCACTGCGCCTGATCTGCGAGCGCGAGGCCGAGATCGAGGCGTTCGTCTCGCGTGAATACTGGACGATCGCGGTCGCCTGCCGGACCGAGCGCGGCGACCCCTTCACCGCCCGGCTGGCCAAGCTGAACGGTAGGAAGCTCGACCGGTTCGATCTCGCGGACGAGGCCCAGGCCATGACCGCGGTGCGCGCCATCGAGGCGGCCAGCTTCAAGGTTGGCTCGGTCGAGAAGAAGCAGGTCAGCCGCAATCCGGCCCCGCCATTCTCGACCTCGACGCTCCAGCAGGAAGCCTCGCGCAAGCTGAACTTCTCGGCGGACCGCACCATGCGCACCGCCCAGCGCCTGTTCGAGGGCGTCAACCTGAACGGTGAGCAGGTAGGCCTCATCACCTACATGCGCACCGACAGCGTGGCCCTGTCCAACGACGCAATCGGCCAGTGCCGCCGCTGGATCGGCAGCCGCTTCTCCGAGCGGCACCTGCCGGACAAGCCGCGCGTGTTCAAGACCAAGACCAAGAACGCCCAGGAGGCCCACGAGGCGATCCGGCCGACCGACGTGTTCCGCACGCCCAAGGAGGTCGGCCGGTTCCTCGATGACGACCAGCGCCGGCTCTACGAGCTGATCTGGAAGCGCACTGTCGCCTCGCAGATGGCAGCCGCCCTGCTCGACCGGGTGATCGCCGAGATCGACGCTACCGACGGCTCGGTGGGCCTGCGCGCCACCGGCCAGACCGTGACCTTCCCGGGCTTCCTGGAGCTCTACCAGGAAGGCCGCGACGATCCCGCCGCGGACGACGAGGACGACGAGAGTCGGCTCCTGCCGCCGATGGCGGTGGGCGAGCCGGTGACGCGCGAAGGGGTCACGCCCAGCCAGCACTTCACCGAGCCGCCGCCCCGCTACACTGAGGCCAGCCTGGTCAAGCGCATGGAGGAGCTGGGCATCGGCCGGCCCTCCACCTATGCTTCGATCC
The DNA here is from genome assembly GCF_009806515.1 of Geminicoccus flavidas. Taxonomy (GTDB): domain Bacteria; phylum Pseudomonadota; class Alphaproteobacteria; order Geminicoccales; family Geminicoccaceae; genus Geminicoccus; species Geminicoccus flavidus. The sequence goes on from NZ_WUJP01000766.1 coordinate 5,642, forward strand.
TCTCCGTGCTCCAGGCCCGGCAATATGTGCGGCTCGAGCAGAAGCGCTTCGTGCCGGAATCGCGCGGCCGGATCGTGGTGGCCTTCCTCACCTCGTTCTTCGACCAGTATGTCCAGCCGGACTTCACCGCCAAGCTGGAGGACCAGCTCGACGACGTGGCGTCCGGCGAGGTCGACTGGCGGGCGGTGCTGCGCGCCTTCTGGGACCCGTTCAAGGCCAGGATCGAGGACGTCAAGGAGCGCCGGGTCGCAGAAGTGATCGACGCGCTCAACGACGCGCTGGCGAGCCGGCTGTTCCCGCCGCGCGAGGACGGTTCCAATGCGCGGATCTGCCCGACCTGCGGCACCGGCCAACTCTCGCTCAAGATTGGCAAGTTCGGCGCGTTCGTCGGCTGCTCGAACTACCCGGAATGCCGCTTCACTCGCCAGCTCGACGTGCCGTCCGGTGATCCGGCTGCCGCCGAGAGCCAGGACCGGCTGCTGGGCAGCGATCCGGACAATGCCGAGGAGGTCTGGCTGAAGGTCGGCCGGTTCGGCCCCTATGTGCAGCGGGGTTCGGGCGAGACGGCCAAGCGCTCGTCCCTGCCGCCCAACGTCAAGCCGGACGATCTCGACCTGGAGACGGCGCTGAAGCTCCTGGCCCTGCCGCGCGAGGTCGGGATCGACCCGGAGAGCGGCAAGCCGATCACCGCCGGCATCAACCGGTTCGGGCCGTTCGTGCAGCTCGACAAGCGCTTCGTGCGCCTGGGACCGGACGAGGACGTGCTGACGGTCGGCATCAACCGGGCGATCGCCCTGCTGCGCGAGCCGCCGGCGCGTGGCCAGCGTTCCGCCCCGGCCCCGCTGAAGGAACTGGGCAGCCATCCCGACAACGGCCAGCCGATCCAGCTCTTCGCCGGTCGGTTCGGACCCTACGTGAAGTGTGGGGACGTCAACGCCAGCCTGCCCAAGTCGATGTCGCCGGACACGCTCGATCTCGCGACCGCGGCGCGGCTGATCGACGAGCGGGCGGCGCGCGGCCCGTCGGCGAAGAAGCCCAAGCGCGCAGCGCCGAAGAAGGCACCGGCGAAGAAGCAGGCTGGGGAGGAGGCCGCCGGGAAGGCAGCGAAGAACGGCAAGGCGGCGGCAAAGAAGGCACCGGCGAAGGCCAAGGCCGTTGCAGACAGTGAGGCCGAGCCGGCGACCTCGGACGCTCCTGCAGCCAAGCCGGCCCGGCGCACCGCCGCCAAGCGAGCCTGAGGATTGCGCACCCGACGAATTCTGCCCCACGGCCAGCCAGGCCTGCCTAGCAAGCGCCAGCTCATGGAGTTCATCCAGGCAGCCGGCGGCGAGGTGCAGGCGCGCGAGGTCGCCCAGGCCTTCAGCGTCCGTGGCGACCAGCGCCATGGCCTGCGCAAGCTCCTGCGCGAGCTGCGCTCCGAGGGTGAGCTGGAAGGCCGCCCACCGCGCCGCCATGCGATCACCGGCAAGCCGCCGCCGGTCATGCCGGTCACGGTGGAGGAGGTCGATGAGGACGGCGACCTGATCGCCCGGCCGATCGACGAGCTGTTCGGCGAGCTGCGCGTGCGCCTGCCCCACCATGCCCTGGAGCGTCCGGCTCCAGGCCTAGACGACCGGCTGCTGATCAAGCTGTTCCGCCAGCAGGACGGATCCTACGAGGGGCGGGTGATCCGGGTGCTGCCGAAGGGTGCCCGGGAGGTGGTGGGCGTGGTCGAGCGGGCCGGCGACGGCTTCCGGCTGCGGCCGGCCGACCGCAAGCTGAAGCACGAGTTCCTGCTGCGCGCCGACAAGGTCGAGGTCGCGATCGGCGATCTCGTGCGCGCCCAAGTCCTGTCCGGCTGGCGGTACAGCGCGCCACGGGCGGAGGCGGTCGAGAACCTGGGCCGGCCCGATGACCCGCGGGCGATCAGCCTCCTGACGGCGATCGAGGCGGAGCTGCCGATGCAGTTCCCGCAGGCGGCCCTGGACCAGGCGGAGCAGGCGGATCCGGTCACGCTGGCCGGGCGAACGGATCTGCGCCACCTGGAGCTGGTCACAATCGACGGCGAGGACGCCCGCGACTTCGACGACGCGGTCCATGCCGTGCCCGACCCCGACGGGAAGAACGTCGGTGGCTTCCTGATCACCGTCGCGATCGCCGATGTCGCCCACTATGTCCGCCCGGGCGATGCGCTGGACGTGGAGGCGCGCAAGCGCGGCAACTCGGTCTATTTCCCGGACCGGGTCATCCCGATGCTGCCGGAGAAGCTCAGCAATGATTTGTGCTCGCTCCGCCCCCACGAGGACCGCGCGTGCCTGGCCTGCGTCCTGTCGATCGACAGCAAGGGCGAGATCCGGCGCTGGAAGTTCGTGCGCGGGGTGATGAACAGCCGCGCCCGGCTCACCTACGGCGCGGTGGAGGCCCTCAAGCTCGGCGACGAGGCGGCGGTGCCGGACGAGGTGCGCCTGCCGGTCATGCACCTGTTCGACGCCTACGCACTTCTGCGGGCGGCGCGCGACCGGCGGGGGGCGATAGACCTGGACGTGCCCGAGCGCAAGGTGCTGTTCAGCGAGAACGGGCTGCCGGTCGGCTTCAAGCCACGGGAGCGCCTGGAGTCCAACCAGCTGATCGAGGAGTTCATGATCGCGGCCAACGTGGCTGCGGCCTCGGAGCTGGAGGCGAAGAAGGCGGCCTGCCTCTACCGCATCCACGACAAGCCGGACGCGCTCAAGCTGGCGGCCCTTGCCGACTATCTGCGCGAGCTGGGCCTGCCCTGGGGCAAGAATGTCAGCAAGCCCGGCGACTTCACCCGGCTGATCAGCCGGATCGAGGACGAGGCGTCGCGCCAGATCGTTTCCCAGCTGGTCCTGCGCTCGCAGGCCCAGGCCGTCTACCATCCGGACAATATCGGCCATTTCGGTCTGAACCTACGCCGCTACGCGCATTTCACCTCGCCGATCCGCCGCTATTCCGACCTGGTCGTCCACCGCTCCCTGATCAGCGCGCTGGGCCTGGGCGAGGGCGGGCTCGATCGCTTCGACGAGGGCGAGGCGCTCTACGAGCTGGGCTCGCACCTTTCCTCCACCGAGCGGCGGGCGATGGTTGCGGAACGCACCGCCTATGAGCGCTTCGTCGCCTTGTTCATGCAGGATCAGGTCGGTGCGCGCTTCGAGGCGATGGTGGCCTCGGTGCAGCGCTTCGGCCTGTTCGTGTCCCTGCTCGACAGCGGTGCGGAAGGTCTGGTTCATGTCGGCGGGCTCGGGCGCGACGACTGGATGCATGACGAAGCGCGTCATGCCCTGGTCGGCCGCTATTCCGGCGAGGTCTATGCCCTGGGCGACCGGGTGACCGTGGAGCTGGAGGAGATCGACCATCTGGGCGGCAAGATTTCCTTCCGCCTGGTCGAGCACCAGCCGGGTCCCGCCAGCATGGCGGCGGCCAAGCAGTGGGCCAGCGGCAAGAAGCGCCGCGCCGGACTGAATGGGGGAAGAACTGGCCGTGGCACGGGTGGAGGCAAGGGACGCCGTCGCTTCTGACTCGCCGCTCCAGCCGTCCTTGCGCATCCTGGCTCTGGTTATGGCGACCGCGACCCTGGTCGGCATCGTCCTGTCCACGAGCCAGCCGCTGCTCTCCCTGGTCCTGGACCGCCACGGCGTCCCGGCCGGGCTGATCGGCCTGAATGCGGCAGCCGGCGGGTTCGGCGTGTTCCTCGTCATCCCGTTCCTGCCCCGCCTGCTCGCCATGGGCGCCAGCCGTGCCATGCTGCTGGGCCTGGCCATCGCCGCCCTCACCTTCCTGGTCCTGCCGCTCTGGATCGACCTGTGGCTGTGGTTCGTGCTCCGCCTCGTGCAGAGCATCGGCCTCGCACTCCTGTTCATCATGAGCGAGTCCGCGGTCAACGCGCTGGTGACCGAGGAGCGGCGGGGCCGGGTGATGGGGCTCTACGGCACGCTGTTCAGCGTCGGCTACACGGCCGGCCCCGGCCTGATCGTGCTGCTCGGCAGCGAGGGCTACCTGCCGTTCGCGACCTGTGCCGCCATCCTGGCCGCAGGCGGCATCCTCACTCTGTTCCTGGCGCCGATCGACGGCCTGCTGCGCGGCGGTGCCCAGCACGGCGCCGACGTGCTGGGCAAGCTGCGCGCCACCCCCTTCGTGTTCGCCACCGCCTTCGTGTTCTCCCTGCTGGAGACCGGTCACTTCGCGCTCCTGGTGCTCTGGGGCCTGGCCGGCGGGGCGGTGGAGCAGGAGGCCGGGCTGATGGTGATGGTGCTGATCGCCGGCAACATCCTGTTCCAGTACCCGGTGGGCTGGATCGGCGACCGGATCGGCCGGGTGCGCACGATCGTGCTGACCGCCCTGGCCGCAGCACTGGGGCACGGCCTGATGAACACGAGCCTCGCAGCCGGCTGGCCCATCTGGCCCGTCCTGCTGCTCACCGGCGGTGCGATCGGCAGCCTCTATTCCTGCGGCCTGTCCCTGCTCGGCCAGAGCTATGGTCGCGACCATATCGCCGCGGCCAACACCACCTACATCATGACGATCCAGATCGGCATCACGGTCGGCCCGCTCCTGGGCGGCACCGTCATGCAGCTGGGGGGTGCCTGGACGCTGCCATGGGTGCTGGCGGCAGCTGCACTGATGCTGGCGCTGGCCCGCCTGGACGTGCTGGCAGGCGGGTGCCGGGGCCGCGAAGGTTGACAAGCCCTGCCGATTGCCGCTAGGTCCGCGGCCGTTCCGGAACATTCTGCTCGGAGAAGGCCTGTGGCCAAGGCCGCGACCGTACTGATCAAGCTCGTCAGCACTGCTGGCACGGGCTACTTCTACACCACGAAGAAGAACACCCGCAGCACCACCGACAAGCTGTCGTTCAAGAAGTACGACCCGAAGGTGCGCAAGCACGTCGAGTTCAAGGAATCCAAGATCAAGTGACCAACGGGCGCCTCAAGCGCCCGTTCGTCTGTTCAGGCCTGTGCGGATGTCGATCTAGCGGCCGACCTGGATCGAGCTGGACAGCATCGCTGCTTCCTGCTCCCCCATGGTATCCCCGGCATCCCGGCACTCGACGGCGGTGATCAGCGCGGACGTATGCGCCCCCGCCCGTCCGGCCGCGTCGCCACTGCGCTGGATGGCCACGCAGGCGAGCGACATTCCTTCCATGGTCGTGGTGAACTGCGCCCACTCGACCTTCGGAAAGCTGTTCGCCAGGGTCCCCTGCTCCGTCACCTGGGCATTCGTGCCGATCTGCTGGGCCATGCTGGCGATCGGGCCGGCCCGGTAATAGGTGTCGCCGGAGCCGCGGCCGTACCAGACCATGACGATACCGTCATGAGCTGCGAAGATGGCGCTTTCAGTGCGCGCATTCACGCCGCTCTCCACCCGCTGATGATGCTCGCCCGCCACGCCTGGATAGCGCGGGTGCTTCAGGGTGACGTCGGCCTGCTCCGCGGAGATCTGCCGGCCCGGCCCGCTCGGCGGCGGCATGCAGGCGGCGAGTGCCAGAGTGGCGGACAGGCTCAGGACAGCGAGGGACGCGGGCAGTCGCGGCATGGGAACCTCCGCCACGTGACGGGAACTGTGACTATCAGTCCTTGTCCGTCCGGCCCCATGTCAAGCGTCTCCCCAGCCAGCAGGCGGAAGACCTGAGGCGGTTGTGGGCTGTCGGCCTCGTGAATAGTCGCGGCTGAACGTGTCCTGCCGACTTGCCGTTCTTCTTCCTCTCGTGGCCGGGACGAGCCCGCCACGACGGGAAGGGAAGACAGCAAGCCATCGGCAGGCAAGTGATCTGGGCAGGCGGCGGTGCTGGCCTGCCGGTTCATGACCGCTTCAGGCAGCCAACTGCGCGTAGCCCAGTTCCTGCAGGGCGGTGCGGATGTCGTCCAGCGTCGAGGGATCCTCGATCGTGGGCGGCATCGTCCACTCCTTACCGTCGGCGATCTTCTTGATCGTGCCGCGCAGGATCTTGCCCGACCGGGTCTTGGGCAGCTTGCGTATCACCTTGGCCAGCTTGAAGGCGGCCACCGGCCCGATCTCGCGGCGCACCATGTCGACGGCTTCCTGCTCGACCTGTGCCGGCGGCTCGTCGATGCCAGCCTTGAGTACCAGCAGGCCCAGCGGCAGCTCGCCCTTGAGCCGGTCGGCCACGCCCACCACCGCGCATTCCGCCACGGCCGGATGGGCGGCCAGCACCTCCTCGATCTGGCCGGTCGACAGGCGGTGCCCGGCGACGTTGATCACGTCGTCGATCCGGCCCATCACGAACAGGTAACCGTCCTCGTCGCGATAACCGGCATCGCCGGTCAGGTAGTAGCCGGGATAGCGGCTCAGATAGTTCTGGCGGAACCGTTCCTCGCTGCCCCAGAGCGTGTTCAGGCAGGCGGGCGGCAGCGGCAGGCGGATGCAAATGTCGCCCTGCTGCCCGGCCGGCACTTCATGCCCAGTCTCGTCCAGGATGCGCACGTCATAGCCGGGTGCCGGCAGGGTCGGCGAACCCGGCTTCACCGGCAGATGCTCGATCCCGAGATAATTGGCGGCGATCGCCCAACCGGTCTCGGTCTGCCACCAGTGGTCGATCACCGGCACGCCGAGGTTCTGCTCGGCCCAGCGCAGCGTTTCCGGGTCGCAGCGCTCGCCGGCCAGGAACAGGGCGCGCAGGCCGGACAGGTCGTGGCGGTGCATCAGCACCGCGTCCGGATCCTCGCGGCGGATCGCCCGGAAGGCGGTGGGAGCGGTGAACATCACCTTCACCCCGTGCTCCGCGATCACTCGCCAGAACGCCCCCGCGTCCGGCGTGCCGACCGGCTTGCCCTCGTAGATCACGGTCGTGCTGCCGTTCAGCAGCGGCGCGTAGACGATGTAGCTGTGCCCGACCACCCAGCCGACATCCGAGGCAGTCCAGAACACCTCGCCCGGCTGGACGCCATAGATGTGGCGCATCGACCAGAGCAGGGCGGTGGCATGGCCGCCATGGTCGCGCACGATGCCCTTGGGCAGGCCGGTCGTGCCGGAGGTGTAGAGGATGTAGAGGGGGTCGGTGGCGGCGACCGGGACGCAGGGTGCCGGCTCGGCACGCTCCACCGCGTCCGCCCAGTCCAGGTCGCGATCAGGGTCGAGCTGCGCTTCGGCCTGCGGGCGCTGCAGGACGATGCAGCGCTCCGGCCGGTGGCTGGCCCTGGCCAGCGCCTCGTCGACCAGCGGCTTGTAGGGTACGAGCCGGCCGGGCTCGATGCCGCACGACGCGCAGACGATCACTCTGGGCGTGGCGTCGTCGATCCGAGTGGCCAGCTCCTTGGCGGCAAACCCGCCGAACACGACCGAATGGACGGCACCGATCCTGGCACAGGCCAGCATCGCGATCGCGGCCTCGGGGATCATCGGCATGTAGACGATCACCCGGTCGCCCTTCTCCACGCCCTGGGCCCGCAGCACCCCAGCAAAGCACGCCACCTGGTCCTGGAGCTCGGCATAGGTGAGCCTGCGGGTCGTGCCGGTGACCGGGCTGTCGTGGATGATCGCGACCTGGTCCCCGCGGCCGGCCGCCACGTGCCGGTCGACGGCATTGTGGCAGGTGTTCAGGATCCCGCCCTCGAACCAGCGATAGCGCGGCGGCTCGTCGAAGTTCAGGACCCGGTCCCACGGCCGCTCCCAGTGCAGCGCCCGGGCCGCCTCGGCCCAGAACCCTTCCGGATCGGCCAGCGATTGCTCATGGATCGCCCGATAGCTGCTCATTCCCCTCCCCCTAGTCGGCGCCGATCGTTGCCGGATGCGGTTGCCGCGCCGGCTGGCGCGAGGGCACGATAGGCGCACAGCCAGGAAGGATCACGCCTTGAACAATGCACCCAGTACCGCCGAAGCGCTGATCGAGGGCCTGATCGCCTATGGCGTCGACACGGTGTTCGGCATTCCGGGCGTCCATACCCTCCAGCTCTACGATGCCATGGCGCGCGCGAAGATCCGCCATGTCGGCATTCGCCACGAGCAGGCCGGCGTGTTCATGGCGGACGGCTATGCGCGCGCCACCGGCAAACCTGGCGTGGCCTGTCTGATCACCGGTCCCGGCCTGCTCAACGCCGCCACCGCGATCGGGCAGGCCTATTCGGACAGCGTGCCGGTGCTGGTGCTGACCACGCTGAACCCGATGGATGGCGGCGGCCTCAGCCGAGGCCGGCTGCACGAGATCGGCGACCAGCGCGCCACGGTCGCGCCGATCACCCGGCTGACCCGAACGATCCACACGCCCGAGGAGGTCGACGAGGCCCTGGCCGCCTGCTTTCGCCATTTCACCCTGGAGCGCCCGCGCCCGATTGTCCTGCAGGTGCCGCTCGACGTAGCCGAGCGCCGGGGTGGGCTGGCACCGACCGCCCGCCGTCCGGCGGCCCGCCCGCATCCCGATCCGGCCCAGGTGCGCGAGGCGGCAGCCCTCATCGCCGGGGCGCGGCGGCCGATCGCGATCTTCGGCGGCGGCTGCGTCGATGCGGCACCGGCTGCGCAGCGCTTCGTCGAGAAGACCGGCGCCATCGCGTTCACCACGATCGCCGGCAAGGGTGTGTTGCCCCAGGACCACCCGAGCAATGCCGGTGCGCTCCTGACCTCCAAGGAGGTCCACGCGCTGCTGAGCAAGGCGGACGTGCTGATCGCGATCGGCACCGAGCTCGCCGAGAACGACATCTGGGCCGACCGGCTGGAGATCCCGGGCAAGATCATCCGGGTCGACCTGGACTCGGACCAGCTCGACCGCGACTTCCCGGCCGAAATCGCGATTCTGGCCGATGCCGGCGCCACCATGACCGCACTGGCCCAGGCCCTGCCAGACCCGCGCCCAGCACCCGCCCAGCTCGTGGTCGGCCTGCGCGAGGCGCACCGCGCCGCGGCCACGCCGCTGGAGCGCAAGCACGAGCGGGTCCTGGGCGCGCTGCGTGCCGCCCTGCCCGAGGACGGCATGGTGTTCAGCGACATGACGATGATCGCCTACAGCGGCAACAGCCGCTATCCGACCAGCCGGCCGCGCACCTGGTTCCACCCGGCCGGCTTCGGCACGCTCGGCTACGCCCTGCCGGCGGCGATCGGCGCCAGGCTCGCCTGCCCCGGCACGCCGGTGGTGGCGCTGATCGGCGATGGCGGCATCCAGTTCACCCTGGCCGAGCTCGGCACCGCGCGCGAGCAGAACCTCGCTCTGCCGATCCTGCTCTGGAACAACCGCTCGCTCGGCCAGATCGCCCTCGGCATGCGCCAGCGCGGGATCGAGGAGCTGGCGGTGCATCCCTTCACCCCGGACTTCGCCGCCATCGCCGCCGCCTATGGCTGCCGCCACGTCCGCCCGGGCTCAGGCGCGGAGCTGACCGCTGCCCTGACCAGTGCCTTCGCCGCCAGCGGCCCCACCGTGATCGAGGTGAACCAGGACGATCCCTGGCTGGGCTAGCGGCCTGCCGCCCACCCCTGCGTGACGAAGGTCACAGCAAAGCCTTCCCCGACCGGGCATCCATCGGGCAGGATTGCCGGAAATCGGGGATGGCGGATGGCGGGCACGAGCAGGGGCGGAACGGCGCCGGGTCTAGCGGAGCAGGCCCTGCTGGAAGTACCAGTCCGCCGTCCGGCCCAGGCCCTCGCGCAGGTCGACGGTCGGCCGATAGCCGACGAGGCGCTCGGCCTTGGCACTGGTGAACGCCCGGGACTTGGTGAAGAAGTCGGTGCGGCGGCGGTGCAGCGGCGGCTCGATGCCGAACGGCCGGCAGACCGCCTCGCAGGCCGCCGCCGCCAGCAGCAGCGGCCCGATCGGCAGGCGCCCCTTGGGCGGCGACACCTTCACCGCCTCGGCGGTCAGCGCCACCAGCTCGTTCAGCGTGGTGTAGCGGGCGCCGGTCAGGATGAAGGTCTCGCCCAGCGCTGCGGGATGGGTGCCGAGCAGCACGATGCCGCGCGCCAGGTCCTCGACGAAGGTCAGGTGGTAGAGGATCTCGCCCGAGCCGAACATGCGGAACTTGCGCTCGCGGATGGTCCTGAACAGCTTGAGGAAACGCGTGTCGCGCGGGCCATAGATCCCGGCCGGGCGGAAGCAGGCGCCGGCCATGCCTTTCTGCAGGTAGGCCTGGAACAGCTTCTCCCCCTCGACCTTGCTCTCCTGGTAGACGTCGCCCGGTGCCAGCGGCGCGTTCTCGTCGGCCACGCCCGCGACGTCGCCATGTACCCCCACCGTGCTGCAGTGGACGACGCGGGCGCCATTCTGCAGCGCCGCCTCGAACAGATGGCCGGTGCCGGTGACATTGACGTCGAAATAGACCGAATCGGCAAAGCGCGCCTCGCGGTAGAGCGCGCCGATATGGTAGATATGGCTGGTACCTTCCGCGGCCCGGTGGAGGCTGTCCCGATCGCGCAGATCGCCTTGGGCGAGCTCCACGCCGCGGGCGGCAAGTTCCTGCGCGGCGGGTGCCGCAGGGTCCCGCACCAGGGCCCGCACCGGCGCGCCCTGGGCCTGCAGTTCCTTGGCCACGTACCAGCCCGTGAAGCCGGTGGCTCCGGTGACCAGGGCGCGAGTGGGCGTCCGGTTGGTTTCGGTCATCGAGGCAGGCTCCTGCGGGATGGGCAAGGGGATGGAGACCGGGCGCGCCCGGCTGCTTGCTGCCCGCTAGGTACACGAGCCGACGGCGCGCGCAAACACGGCCCGGCAGCATCGGAGTGTGCATCACTTCTCGATGAGCTTCATCAAATCTTAGGGAGTTGTAGACTAGATGTTGTTCACCTCAGCCGTGGGCCGGGTCCGGTGCTCGATCGGGAACCGGCCTTTCTAATGTGATGCGTCGGGGAAGGTTGGGCAGATGGGCCGGCCAGCATAATGCGAACATCGACTTGCAATGGCCTGTCGTATCCGTCACATCCCTCGGCGGGGTGCGGCCGGATACTGGAAATGTCGGACAGGACGACCACTGCTGACGAGCGGGACGAAGGTCCGCTGGCCGCGATGCCGGCCGGCGCAGTCCGCCGCGTCCTGGTCGATGCCCATGTGCATCTCTACCCGTGCTTCGACCGGGGGGGCTTCCTGCAGGCGGCGGCGGATCATGCGCGGGCAGCGGATGCGGCGCTGCCCTGGCTCCTGTTCACCGAGACCGCCCGCGACTTCGCCTTCCGGGCACTGGCCGAGGATCCCCCTGCCGGCTGGGCGGCCGAACGCCATCCGGACGGCCGGACCGTCACGCTCACCGGCACCGCCGGTCAGCAGGTCATGATCACCGCCGGACGGCAGATCCAGACTGCCGAAGGGCTGGAGCTCCTGGCACTCGGCAGCGACGAGGTGATCCCCGACGGCACCCCGCTCCAGGACGCCTTCCGGCTGGCGCTGGCGGCGCAGGCACTGCCGGTCATACCCTGGGGCTTCGGCAAGTGGGTCGGGCGGCGCGGCCGCGTGCTGGCGACATTCCTGGCCAGTCCCGATGCCCACCGGCTGTTCCTGGGCGACAATGGCGGCCGGCCCTGGTTCTGGCCGACGCCGCGCGAGTTCCCCAGGGTCGACGCCGCCGGCCGGCGTGTCCTACCCGGGAGCGACCCGCTGCCGTTTCCCGCCCACCAGGCCCGTGCCGGCAGCTATGGCCTCGTCATGGAGATACCGGTCGATCATGACCGGCCATTTGAGCAACTCGTGTCGCGTTTGATCAACAAGAGCTTTCCCGCATCGACCTTCGGCCGGCTGGCCGGTGGCCTGACATTCCTGCGCGACCAGGCGGCGATGCAGATGATCAAGAGGACTCGCCGATGATTCGTCCGCGAGCGCTCGTGGTAGCGCCTCAGCCATTTTTCACGCCGCGCGGCACGCCCTTTTCGGTATACTACCGCACTCTGGTGACCGCCGAGGAAGGCTTTGACGTCGACTTGCTGTGCTATGGCCGCGGCGAGGATGTCGATCTGCCCAATGTGCGCATCTACCGGATCCCGGAGATGGCGTTCCTCGGCCCGGTCAAGATCGGCCCCTCGCCGCTGAAATTGTTCTTCGACGTGTTCATGGTGCTGTGGACGCTGTTCTTCCTGTGCACCCGCCGCTACCAGTTCGTGCATGCCCACGAGGAGAGCGTGTTCTTCCTGCGCTTCCTCAAGCCGCTGTTCGGCTTCCGGCTGATCTACGACATGCATTCGAGCCTGCCCGAGCAGCTCCGCAACTACAAGTTCACCGAATCGCGCACGATCATCGGCATCTTCGAGTGGCTGGAGCGCACCTGCCTGAAGAATGCCGACGCGGTGATCACCATCTGCCCGGAGCTCGCGCGCTACGCCGAGCCGCTGGTGCCCGAGCGCGGCCGGCACGTGCTGATTGAGAACTCGATCTTCGACCCGGTGCGCCTGGCCGGCGCAAAGGAGGAGCGGGCGCGCCCGGAGCTGGTGCCCTTGCCCGCGGATCGCAGGCTCGTGGTCTATGCCGGGACGCTGGAGGCCTATCAGGGCATCGAGGTCCTCCTGGGCGGCTTCGCCCGGGCCTTCCCGAGGGTGCCGGACGCGCTGCTCCTGATCGTGGGCGGCACGCCGGACCAGGTGGCCGCCTATCAGGAGATGGCAGCTGAGCTCGGGATCGGTGAACAGGTGGTGTTCACCGGCCGGGTGCCCCAGGCGACGGCGAAGGAATATATCCGTCGCGCGCACGTGCTCGTGTCACCGCGCAGTGCCGGGATCAACACGCCGCTCAAGATCTACGAGCAGCTCGCCAGCGGCGTGCCCCTGGTCGC
>NZ_WUJP01000767.1 GCF_009806515.1 Geminicoccus flavidas
GACCAACATCCTGTCGCACACCCAGGTCCTGGACGAGAGCGTGTGCTTCTTGACCGATCCGGAGCCTGCTGCGTTCGGTGAGGCGCTGGTCGCCGCGGTCGCCGACGAGGAGGCCAGGGCCAACGTGAGCGAGGGGGCCAGGCGCCGCTATGCCGACGTCTACAGCCGCCCGGTCTACGTGGCGAAAATGCGCCGCGTCCTCGACATGGTCTGCCCGGAGCGAAGCAGAGCGGTATGTGTGGAATCGCGGGCGTCCTGACCCTGCCGGGCGGAGAGTGCCCGGATCCTTCCCTGCTCGCCCGGATGACCGACACGATCCTGCACCGCGGGCCGGACGGCCAGGGGCATCATGTCGACCCGCCGGTGCTGATGGGCATGCGCCGCCTGTCGATCATCGACGTGGCTGGCGGGCAGCAGCCGATCGGCAACGAGGACGGCAGCGTCCAGGTTGTGTTCAACGGCGAGATCTACAATTACCGCGAGCTGCGCGCGGAACTGGAGCGGCAGGGTCATCGGTTCCGCACCGCTTCCGACACCGAGGTGCTGGTTCATCTCTACGAGCAGCACGGCGACGCATTTCCGAGCTACCTGAACGGGATGTTCGCCTTCGCGCTCCACGACCGCACCCGGCAGCGGGTGCTGCTCGCGCGTGACCAGATCGGCATCAAGCCCCTGTTCGTGGCGAGGCTCCCGGGTCAGCTGGTGTTCGGATCGGAGATCAAGGCGCTGCTGGCCAGCGGCCTCGTCCCGCGCGAGCTCGACCATGATGCGCTGGCCGAGTTCATGTGCTGGGAGTACGTGCCGGCACCGCGCACCCTGTTCCGGGCAGTGCGCAAGCTGGAGCCGGGCTGCACGCTCGCCGTCGACCTGCATAGCGGTGAGATCGTCGAGCGGCGCTTCTTCGACCTGCCGCCGGCCGATGCCGTGGAGCATCGCAGCGAAACCGAGTGGGCGGACCGGCTCGACGCCGTGCTCGGGCAGGCGGTGCGCCGGCAGATGGTGGCCGACGTGCCGCTCGGCGCCCTGCTGTCCGGCGGCGTCGATAGCTCGATGGTCGTTGCCAAGATGGGGCGGGACGCGCTGACCTTCTCGATCGGCTTCGACGATTCCTCCTATGACGAGCTGCCGCATGCGCGGCGGGTCGCTGAGGCGCTGGGCGTGCGCCACGAGGTCGAGGTCATCCGGCCGGATGTGCGCACGCTGTTCGACCATCTCATGCAGTTCATGGACGACCCGATCGCGGACTTCTCGATCTTCCCGACCTATCTGGTCTCGCGCCTGGCGCGCCGGCACGTGACCGTAGCGCTGAGCGGCGACGGTGGCGACGAGCTGTTCGGCGGCTACGACACCTATGTGGCGCAGGGCATGGCCAAGCGCTGGCAGCGCCTGCCGGCTGCGCTACGCAGCGGCGTGGTGGCGCCGATCCTGGACCGCATCCCGCCACGTCCGCAGAAGAAGGGGCTGATCAACAAGGCTAAGCGCTTCGTGGAGGGGGCGAGGCTCGACCCGGCGCTGGGCCATGCCCGCTGGCGGCTGTTCCTGGAGAGCGCCCTGCGGTCCCGCCTGTTCACCGGCGCGATGACGGAACGGCAGACCCAGCAGCCCGAGGCCCATATCCACCGCTACATGGAGGAGGCCGAGGGCCGCGACGCGGTTGACCGGGCGCTGCATGTCGACATGAAGTCCTACCTGGTCGACAACTGCCTGGTGAAGGTCGACCGGATGTCGATGGCCTGCTCGCTCGAAGTGCGGGTGCCGTTGCTCGACCTCGAAGTGGTCGACTTGGCCTTCCGGATGCCGTCATCGCTCAAGCTCCGCGACGGCGAGACCAAGCCGCTGCTCAAGGAGGTCACCGCCCGGCACGTGCCGCGCGAGAGCGTGTACCGGACCAAGCAGGGCTTCTCCATCCCGATCAAGCACTGGCTGAACGACACATTCCGCGAGCTCACCGACGAGTTGCTCGCACCGGAGCGCTTGCGCGCCGACGGGCTGTTCCAGGCCGGCACGGTCGAGTCGCTGCTGACCGAGCACCGGGCGAATCGCGCCAACCACAGCCACATCATCTGGGCGATGCTGGTCTTCCAGGACTGGCAGCGCCGCTGGGGCGTGAGCCTTTGAGCCTTGGCAGCGGAGAGCGCTTCGACCTCGCGGTGATCGGCGGCGGGGTGGCCGGACTGTGTCTCGCCTACGAGGCGGCGCGGGCCGGCCGGCGGGTGGTGCTCCTGGAGCGCGAGGCGACGCTTGCGGCGCGCACCTCCGCCAACTGGTTCCGCATCCTGCATGGCGGGCTGCGCTACTTGCAGTCCCTGGACCTGGTCCGGCACCGCGAATCGGTCCTGGCCCGGCGGGAATGGCTGCGCGACTTCCCCGACCTGATCGAGCCCCTGCCCTGCCTGATGCCGCTGGCCGGCCGCGGGCTGAAGCGGCCATGGGCGTTCCGCGCGGCCTTCGCCCTGGACGCGGCGCTGGCACGCGAGCGCAACCGGGGCCTCCGTTCCGATCGGCACCTGGCCGCCGGCCGGGTGCTGACGGCAGCAGACGTGCGCCGCCTCCTGCCCTCGCTCGGCGACCTGCCGGGTCTGGAGGGCGCGGCCCTCTGGCATGACGCGGTGGCCCGCGATGCGCCGGCACTGGCAGCCGCCCTGGCCAGGCGCGCAGAGACTGCAGGTGCCGCACTGCGGACCGGCGCCACGGTGGTGGAGATCCTGGTCGAGGGCGGCCAGGCCGTGGGCTTGTGCACGGCCGATGGTGCCCGGGTCACGGCGGCAGCGGTGGTCAACGCCACCGGGCCCTGGAGCGACCTGACCCTCCGCCACCTGCCATCCATCCGCCGTCGCGACCTGTTCCGGCCCTCCCTTGCCTTCAATCTGGTGCTGGACCGCCCGGCCCCG
>NZ_WUJP01000768.1 GCF_009806515.1 Geminicoccus flavidas
TTCGATGGTGCGCTCGCCGTGCAGGCCAGCCGGCCGGACGCACCGATCCTGTTCGTATATCCGCTGAACGGCCAGCTCTTCGCCGGGACCTGGCACGCCCCCTGGCAGGACGGACCGGACCAGGTCACACCGCCAGCCGCCGCGATCGCCGCGTTCCTCGCCGATCTCGCCGACGCCATGCCCTGGCTCGACCTGCGCGAGGACGCCGTCCATGCCGTGCATGCCGGCCTGCTGCCGGTGAGCCGTCCAGGCTCGACCGACCTCACCGGCCGCCCGCTGATCGTCGATCATGGCCAGGAAGGCGGCCCCGCCAGCCTGCATTCCATCGCCGCGATCAAGTTCACAACCGCCCCCATGCTGGCACGCAGGATCCTGGCCCGGATGAGGTGACGGCTCCGGTCCTGCCGGCGGAAGCATCCTGGCCGTTCCGCCCACAGCCGGCGCTGCCTCGGTACCACGGGACTTCCACACGCCCTGCATCCGCCGCACCGGCCCGATCGTTCAGTCCGATGCCGGGCCACACCGCGCGGCGTCCCCGGCAGGGATCGGCCCTCTGGCCGGGGCGAGAGGATGGCTCAGACAGCACGGAGTATGGCGTGACGGCGCGGCCTGCCGGTGGCCTTTTCCCTCTTCGGCAACGCTTCGGTGACTACCGAGGTGATCCGGCCGTACGCCGGTCGGGCAGTGATCACCCGTCCGTCCACCAGCAGGAGCCGATGGATCCGTTTCTCGTCGGGTGCTGGCTAGGTGTACGGTCCCGGGTTGTCGTGGCGCATGATCTCGTGAGGAGGAGGATGCGCGATGGCAGCGAGTCCTCATGGCTCGGTCCGAGCGACGGCACGCGTCTCAGCCGAACTCCAAGCGTCGCAAGAAGCGGCCCGCACCCTGGCCACCCGCCATGGACTGAACCGAAGACTGTCGGCAAGTGACGCCAGCGCACGTGCACGCTCGATGCGCCAGCGGAGCCGGGCCGCCGGGTAGCTCGGTACTCACCGAGGCCGGGTAGACCATCGTTGTCGAGTTCCGTCGCCGCACGCTGCTGCCTTCCTGCGCGAGGTCGTCGAGGTGTGCCCCTACCAAATCCATGCCATCGCGCAGCGGTCCGCCAAACGCATGCCCGGCAAAGCCGGGCTCCGCAGGCCGATATCGGCCTGCCCCGGACCTAATCGGGCCTGATCCGGGGGCATGGCCTTCGCCGGTCTGCCCAAGAACCGTGGCCGCTGCCCCCAGATCAAGGCCTTCTTCGGCGGGCATGTCTTCGACCGCGTGTGCGACGCGCCTTGCAGCGGCTGTGCCGCTGCCCCCTCCAGGGGATCACCCAGCGATGGCAGCGACCATCGCCTTACCAAGCCCTACCACCCCCTTCCGCAGGCTCTTGCCTGCGCTTGTTGCAAGAAGCGGACCGATGGCCTGTTGGCCATCGATCGACGAATGGCCAAGCCGAGCGGATGAACCGGACCGTGCAGGAGGCTGTCAACGAGACCTTCCACTATCCGGCCTCGACGCACTCCAGGCCCACGTCCTGACCTTCCTCACCGCTCACACTTTCGCCAAGCATCCGAAGGCGCTGCAATGGCGGGCACCCTTCCCGTCAGTCTGCCACGCATGGAAGGCCGACGCCTCGATCTTCAAGATCGACCCGCACCACCTCATCACCAGACCGTACATCTAGGCGCAAGCGAGAGCCAGGTACGGCGGTTTACTGACACGCAGATCAAGACCGATGCGATCGACGCGACCGTGCTGGCACTGCTCCATGCGGATCGTGCGGCAGCGGGCGCGGCTGAAGACGTTCGCGCAGTCGATCCTGCATGCCCATCTCGTGTCGGCCTGTCCGCACCCGGCCCATTCGAGCTGAAGGGGACATGTCTGGATGCAGGCGCAAGCGTTTCACCTGACGAGCGTGACACCATTGTCCCGGCACCTGAGTGGTCACGGCAGGATCGGGGGACTTTGAGATCGTAGAGCGCAAGTTGGCGCAAGACCCGGGGCGGCCTGGACGTCACGCGGTTGATGACGATCCCGAGCATCGACCTGATGGTCGCGGCCGTTCTCAGAGCCCGTTTGAGAATGTGCTCAGTGGCTGATGCGGCGTAGGAGCAAGCTGCCCATGGCGACGTG
>NZ_WUJP01000755.1 GCF_009806515.1 Geminicoccus flavidas
GCCACGGTCTTCGCGCTCTCGCCGAACCGGTCGCACCAGGCATCGAGCAGCGCACCCAGGTCCTCGCGGACAGGATCCCGCGCGGCGACCCTGCTCCGGGTCAGGCAAGGGTCCGCCATGCCCAGCCAGATCAGCGGCAGGCGGCACCAGTCCTCCCACTCCTCGAACCGGCCGAAGGTCTTCACCTTCTGTGCCGGCGAACCAGCGGCGAGGTAGGCCCGGATGATGGTGAGCGCTGCCACGACCAGCTCCGGCCGATGCTCCGGGACGTAGGTGCGCAAGTTGCGGTTGAAGTTCCGTTCCTCCGGCCGTTCGCATTGCGGGTCGATCCGGCAGATCAGCACCCGGGTGGACAGGTCGCCCGCCACCACCAGGTTGTTGCCGGTGCCGACCCAGGTGGCGCAGGTGGGGACCGACACGGTCCTGGTCGATCCCAGCAGGCGGTCCTTGAACCGGGGCTCGGTCAGGACGCTGCAGAAGGTATCGCCGCCCAGCGGGCGCTCGATGTTGTCGATCAGGATGAGCGAGTCGCCCTCCAGCAGCAGGGCCAGCACGCGCTTGCGCTCCGTCTCCGGATCGCTGGCCTGCGACATCATCGAGGGTGCCTGCCCCGTGGCGATCCAGGATGCCAGGGTGGCCAGGAGGGACTTGCCCGACGCCATGATCGGCGCGTCGATCAGGATCATCGGCGCCGAGCGCAGGACCCGCCGCACCAGGACCGTCAGGAACAGGGCCAGGATCACTGACCTGTCGGCCGGGGTCTGGAACGGAAACTCCTCCAGGACCTCCTTCAGGATCTCCAGAGCGGCCTCGGCCTGTTTTTTGGTCGGGTTTGCCGGGATCGGCGGGAAGCCCCGGCCGCCGTCGTCGAAGTAGAGGGCGGTGGCCCGGTCATAGCCGGGCCGCTCCAGCACCGTGCCGTCCGGCCGCAGCGTCGGCGCCTGGATGATGGCATGCAGCGGCGGGATCGTCGGCCACGCGCCGGAATTCGACAGGAGGGTTTCCGCCACTTCTCGTGGGCAGTCGCACGGGGTCCACTCCCTCATGCGTCGGTCGTAGGTCTCAAACAGCGCCAAGTGGTTCAGCAGGTAGCGCAGCGACGGGACATCGTAGCCGACGATCGTCAGGCTGCCGGCTGCTCGCCTGATGCCGCCTTCGGCAAACACGTCCTCCAGCCGGACCATGCGCACCAGCAGGGGGCCGCGCTGATAGATGGAGCCGGACTGGGCCAGGAGCCTTTCGCAACGCTGCACGACCAGGTGGAGCTTACCGCCAGCGCAGCGGAGAACCAGCCGCTGGTCATCGCGCTCCTCCCCTTCGGGTGCGGTATCCAGCTCGGCGAGGATGCGACCGATCCGGCGCGGGATCTGCTGACCAACGAGCTTGCCGGAGCCGATCTGCCCGTGCCGGTACAGGCGCAGGGTGACGGCGATGTCGTGCCCCTGGATGCCCTTGCGCTTGAGAAAGACCGCCAGGGAGAAGTCCAGACCACTGCCGCTCGTGTCGGTACCAGGGCCGATCTTGGCGCCGCTCGCCCAGGCCTCCGCGAAGTCGGCATCGGCCTTCAGGAGGCGCTTGACCGCATCCGGCAGATCCGTGGGCTCGGCCGTCTCGTCATAGCCGGGCCGGCCACGCTTCCGGCGCGTGCGCTCCTTCTTCGGCCTGCCCTCGCGGATCTCCTCCTGAATGGCGTTCACGGCATCCGTGATGTCGTTGAGCGCCAGCGGCGTGCCGGGCAGATGCAGCCCGGTCACCGTGAAAAACCGCGCCTCCGGATAGCAAGCAAGCTCCGGTGCATCGTGCCCATAGCCGGCCGCACCTTCAGGCACCGGTGCCTGCAGCTTCAGCTCCTTGGGGCAGTCTCCCTTCGGATCAGGGTCACCATAGTAGATCCCGAACGCCTTCAGGCCGGTGCCGGACGGGCTGGTCTCGGTATAGGTGTTCAGCGACCGGACCTTGTCCTCCGCCCAAGGCTCGATCTTCCCAGTGACCGGTGAGCGGCAGAGGTCCAGATCCACGCCCACCAGGAAGATGCAGCGCGGGCCGTCGTCCAGATCGCCCAGGAAGACGGTGAGCCCCGCCCAGCGTTCGGTCGCCAAGGCTGCGGTGGCCTGGTCGAAGGTTGCCCACGTCTCCGGATCGTTCGACTTCGCCCGCCTGCCGGTCCGGGGATCGTACGGAACCTTGGTCCGCTTGCTCCGCCGGTCCCGGTCGTACCGCCACACCCCGAAACGGGCTTCCATGGGCGACCGACCGCAAGTGGGGAGCGGCGTCTGGAACACGTCGCACAGCAGCTGGAGGCGGTCGTCCTCGCTCAGGTAAGGCGGAGCGGCATCGTCTTCGGCAGCGCCATCGCCATCGCACTCCGGGTCGGGCTGGTGGCAGTCATCCTTTCGGATCATCTTAAACCGCCTTCCCAGTAACGCCGGTCCGGCCGACAAGGCGAGGGAGCGACCCCAGGTAGCTCTGCAGGCTGGCCACCTCGATCAGGGTCTTCGACCCGGCCTTCACCGCAGTGAGCTTCCCGGCAGCAATCAACCGGTAGACAGTCACGGACGAGAGGCTGGCGACTCGGCAGCATTCCCGGATGCTGATGAACAGCGGTTCGATCCGCCGTTCATCCGAAACGTTGGAGAGCATGTCCCAAACTCCAAGACAGAGCAGGACACACCTGTTAGCGCCATCGCCTGGGGACATATGAGGTTGTACCCAGGGAGGCTTCCCAACTTTTTATGGCTTCCTTCTGTCTCGCCTCAGGAACTTGCGAACCGTCTCCACGTCTTCGTGCCATTCCTCGGCAATGATGCGTGCTCGCTCGCGCTCAGATGGCTCCTTGGCCTGTAGCTCCACATCACGTTCCAACCATGCATTATGCATCGGCCGCCTGTGCCCGAAGCGCGTGTTCGCCGCGTTGGTGCCGCCCGTGATGGTCCGCTCGCCGGCTCGCCAAGCACGCCCATGCCGTCTCGCAGCAGCGATCTCGCCCTCTTTCCGGGCAAGGATGTACATGAAGCGTCCGAACCGATGGATCTTGCCCTCGGCAAGACACCGGCGAACTTCTTCAAGGCAAAGCCACAGCTCCCATGAGCGGGCGAGCCACGTGCCCGGCTCAGCACGCTCGGCAGGGTGTCGGCAGCTCTGCAGCCGAACAGCTCCCGCCGGAACGGGTAGAATGCCTGTAACCCATGGGCCGTCGTTAACTCGACGGTAGCAGCCAATCGCCGTCGGCAGCCCTTCTGCCGCCCAGAACTCAACGATGTCACGTTCAATGTCGACGATCAGCTGCGTCAGGACAGCAATGTCGTCTTCCGGCTCTGATGCCATCTCCAATGCGGCCCAGCCAGATGCAATGATCTTGCGCGTCCCGAACATGCCGTGTGGGTCGGCAAGTACGACGACCTCTTTGGGATCCGGCGCATCGGCCTCGTCATCACCGGTCACGCCGAAGCCCCACTCGGCGCCACCACCTCAGCCGGCTGTGACTCCGCATGCTTAGCCCAGGCATCCATCAACGCCTTGCGCTTGGCGAGCAGGTCGCCGCGGGCATAGGCCGCTTCCGCCTTGTCCTTCAGCGTATGTGCCATCGCCGCCTCGATCACTTCCCGAGGGAACTCGGTAGCGTCGCCTGCCCAGGTCCGGAAGGTCGCACGGAAGCCATGCGCGGTGATTGGCCGCCCGTCCTGGTCCACCCAGACCGGCGCCTGCGGCTTGCCCTTCTCGATGGCCTTGCCCTGCATCCGGCGGAGCAACATTAGGAATGCCATGGAGGAGAGCGGCGACTTTGCCCGCGGGCCGGGGAAGACGTGATCGTCCGGGCTGCGCCGCAGCGGTGCCATCTGCCGGAGGATCGCCAGCGCGGCATCCGAGAGCGGCACCCGATGCGGCCGGCCCGCCTTCATCCGCTTGGCCGGGATCGTCCAGGTCGCGTGTTCCTCGTCGATCTCGCGCCACGTGGCACCCATCACCTCGCTGGTGCGCGTCGCCGTCAATATCAGGAACTCGAGCGCCCGGCCCGCCGTGGCCGGACGTGCCCGTAGTTCTGCCATGAACGCCGGCAGCTTGCTCCACGGCAGCGCCGGCTGGTTTTCGACCGGCTGCAGTTTACGCGGCGCTGGCAGCTCATGCTGGAGGTCGCGCCAGCGCGCCGGGTTGCCGGCCTCGCGCAAGCCCCGTGCGGCCGCGTAGTCCAGCACCGTCTCGATCCGCCCGCGCAGCCGGCTGGCCGTCTCCGGCGCCCGGTTCCAGATTGGCTCCAGCACGGCCAGCACGTCAGCGCGGGTGATCAAGCCGACGTCGCGGCCACCAATCCTGGGATAAGCGTAAGTCGCCAGCGTGTTGCGCCACTGCTGCCGATGTTTCGGGTTCTTCCAGGTCGGCTCGTGCTTCGCGATATAGCGCTCCGCCAGCGTCTGGAACGAGCGCTGCTCGGCGTTCTCCGTCCTCTGGACCAGCGCTGTCCGCTCGGCCTTACGTGCGCTGATCGGATCCTCCCCGGCCCGCAGCCGTTCGCGGGCCGCCTCGGCAGCCTGCCGGGCCGCCGCCAGCGATACCTCCGGGTAGCCACCCAGCCCCATGTCCTTCTGCTTGGTGCCAAGGCGGTAGCGCAGCACCCAGGACCGACGTCCATCCGGCCGGACCCACAGGTGCAGGCCCTTCTCGTCCGTGTACCGCCCAGGTGCAGTCAGACTCCGTACCTTGGCTGCCGAGAGCACCATTCTGATCAGTCTATGATGGACCCAACAACGGTACCAACATAGGTGCTTGAACAATGGGGAACAAGCAGGAGCAACCAGACGCACTAGTTGAACGCAAACTGCTGAATGAGCTACGATTTCTACGAGAGTACGGCTTGCTCAGAAGCAACGGGGTATAGAAGTATGGAGGACGTTCCCTCCGCCATGTGCCCTGACTTTCGCCGATGAACGGGCAGGCTGGGTTGCAGTTGCGCACAGTACCCTGGGTGGAACTCCACACTTCTTCCAGATGCGCTGCGGGACGTAAGCCGATCGACCGGCTCGCTTCTGATAGTTCCGAGCCACGGAGCGCCGTCTGAGTTGACGGATCATCCGAGCCTGTCCAGGTTTTCCGGAAAGACTTTCTCGGGCGCTGGCATCGCTGCCACCCGACACATTTCCAGGATGACCATGGCTATTCTTACAGGCACAACTAGCAATGACCGGATCAATGGTACCCAATCCGCGGACACCATAGACGGCCTGGCCGGGAACGACGTGCTGGAAGGTCGCGTCGGCAACGACGTCATCTACGGTCGTGCCGGGAACGACACCATGCACGGCGAGCTCGGCAACGACAGGCTCTATGGCGGCGATGGCTTCAACCTGATGTCGGGCGGCGATGGCGACGACATGGTTTACGGCGGCGCCAACCGAGACCGCATGTAGGGCGACCTGGGCGACGACATCCTGCAGGGCTTCGACGGGCCGGACGACCTCTATGGCGGCGGCGGCTCCGACGTGCTGTACGGCGGGAACGGCAACGACCGCCTGTGGGGCGGCAACGACTGGAGCCTCGAAGAGCAGCCGACCACTCAGGCCGTGATCTTCGGTGGCGACGGCGACGACACCGTCTTTGGTAGCATCAACGGCACGAACAATGTCCGCGGCGAGGCCGGCAATGACCGCCTGCTCGGCGGCCAGCAGAACGACCGGCTGGATGGCGGGATCGGCGACGACGCGCTGCGCGGCGGCTACGGCGACGACATCCTGATTGGCGGCGAAGGAAACGACGTTCTGTCCGGCGGCGATGGCAGGGACCGTCTGAGTGGCGGAGCGGGCGAGGACGTGTTCCTGTTCGATTTCTATGCCGACTACCAGATTCCGGATGACTGGAATCCGGACTACAACCGGACCGAGGCGAACGACCTCATCACCGACTTCAACCGCGGCCAGGACAAGATCTTCCTGAGCCTGACCTATTTCGACGCGGACTCCGCCAACGACTTCAATGGCCCGCTGGCCTTCCAGAGCCTGGACACGTCGGGCAACGGCATCCTGACCGACGCGGATCAGGGCATCGACATGCAGCTCGTCTCATTCATGGGTGAGATCAAGCCCTCGCTGGTGATCGATGTGAGCCAGATCAACTTGCCCGAGGGCGTGAATACGAGCCTCACGGGCACCATCACGCTGTTCGGCACGCCCATCCTGACTGCGAGCGATATCGCTGGCTGAACTGATCTTCCTCTCGAGCAAGTAGCGCATGCCCTCGGCTAGCTGCCGACACCGCCGATGCCGGCTGCGGCAGCTAGCCTCGCGTGCGATTCCTGTTCGAGCCAAACCCACCCAGCCCGCGCGTCACGCCCGGGTGATCACGACCTCCAGATAATCGGCCGGGATCACCAGAGTGGTATCGCCGGAACGGTTCCAGCTCCGGGCAAAACCGGTCAGCTCGTCGGCCAGGGCGGCCTGGCCCGCCGCGTCCAGTGAGGCGAAGGCCTTCAGGACCGGGCCATACCAGGTGCGGAACACTTCCAGCCAGTGCTCTTCCGAGCGGTAGCGGAAGTGGAACTGGCGCAGCTGGACGTCGACTGCGCGGGCCCGGTCGCCGAACAGTTCGGCCAGATGTGGCCGTGTGCCCCACAAGGACGGCGGGCGCAGCTCCGGTGGCGGAGTGACATGCCGGCCGATCAGCTTGAAGAGCTGGCCGATGAACCCGTCGGGCGTCCAATTGGCCAGCCCGATCCGGCCGCCCGGCCGGCAGACCCGGGCGAGCTCGCCCGCAGCCCTGGCGTGGTCGGGCGTAAACATCACCCCGAAGGTCGACAGGACCGCGTCGAAGCTCCCGTCGGCGAACGGCAGGTCCTCGGCGTCGGCCGTCTGGAAGGTGACCGGCAGGCGTTCCGCGTCGGCCCGCTCCGCCGCACGCTCCAGCAGGGCCGGCACGTAGTCGGTGGAAACCACCTCGCACCAGCGCCTGGCGGCGGCGAGCGTGGCGTTGCCATTGCCGGCCGCCACGTCCAGCACGCGCGAACCCGCGCGCAGGTCCATGGCCTCGCACAGTTCCTCGCCCACGATCTGCAAGGTGACGCCGATCACCGCGTAGTCGCCCGATGCCCAGGCCGACTGTTGCTTGGTCTTGATGGCGGCCAGATCCGGCCGCTCGGCAGTGAGGGTGACCATGATCGCTTGTTCTCCCGATGGGTGGCCCTAGGATGAGCACCCCCTTTCGTGCCGAGGAGGGTGCGGTCGCCGCCTGGTCTAGCGGGCGGGTGTGGGAAGGAGCGTGGCGATGGGCGTGGATGCGGCCGTGGATTCGCCAGGGACGGAGGGTGCCGCGCCCTTGCTCGAGGTGCGGCTGCTGGGTCCGCTGACGCTCAGTCTGGACGGCCATGCCCTCCCGTTGCCGGGCTCGCGCAAGCTGCGCGGGCTGCTGGGCTTCCTGGCGCTCGCCGAGCGGCCGGTCGGCCGCAGCCGGCTGTGCGACCTGTTCTGGGAAGTGCCGAGCGACCCGCGCGGCGAGCTGCGCTGGTGCCTGAGCCGGCTGCGCCGCCTGCTCGACCGGCCGGGCCGGCCGCGGGTCTTGGCGGAAGGCGACGCGGTCCGGTTGGACCTGACCGGTTGCCGGGTGGACGCGCTGGAGCTGGCAGCGGCACTGGAGGCGCCGGGGCTGCCCGAGGCCGGGCCGGAACTGTTCGCCAGCGAGTTCCTGGAAGGCCTGGAGCTCGATGCCTGCCCGGACTTCCAGCTCTGGCTGCAGTCCCAGCGGCGCCGCCTGGCCGAGGCCCAGCTGGCGCTGCTGGCGAAGCTGGCCCAGGCAGAAGGGCCCGAGCTGCCCCCTGCCCTGCTCCAGCGCTGGCTGGCGCTGGCACCGCTGGACCTGCAGGCCCACCGGATCCTGCTGGCGGGCCTAGCCCGTACTGGCCAGTCACGGGAGGCGGAACGGCACTTGGCATCCGCCTGCCGGCGGTTCGCCGCGGAGGGCGTGGACAGCCGGCCGCTGCGGGCCGCCTGGCAGGAACTGCGCAGTTCCCGGCTGCCGGCCGAGCCGCGCCTGGCCATTCCAGCACCAGAGCCAGAGCCCGGGACGCGGCGCCGCTCGATCGCGGTCCTGCCGTTCGGCGGGATCGGGGAAGGCCCACCGGAGCTGGCCGACGTCGCGTTCGGCCTGTCCCACGACCTGATCGTGCGGCTGGCCCGGCTGCGCAGCCTCCTGGTGATCGCGCCCGGTACCATGCTGACGCTGCGCGAGCGCCAGGTGAGCGCGGACACGGCCGGGCGCCTGCTGGAGGTCGACTTCCTGGTGAACGGCACGGTCCGCCATCTGGGCGGGCAGGTCCGGGTCACGGTGGAGCTGGCCGAGCGGGCGAGCGGGCGGATCGTCTGGGCGGAGCTCTACGACCGGCCGCTCGGGCAGACCTTCGTCGTCCTGGACGAGCTGGGCGACCGCATCGTCGCGGCGGTCGCCGCCGAGATCGAGGCGGTCGAGCGTGCCAGGGCCATGCTGCGCCAGCCGGGCTCGCTGGATGCCTGGGGTGCCCATCACCGCGGCCTTTGGCACATGTACCGGTTCAGCCGGCCGGACAACGAGCAGGCCAGGCGGTATTTCGAGCTGGCGGTCCGGCTCGACCCGGGCTTCTCCCGCCCCTATGCCGGGCTGTCCTTCACCCATTTCCAGGACGCCTTCCAGGGCTGGGCGCCGGCACGGCCGGCGATCGAGCTGGCGCTGCGCACGGCGGGGCAGAGCCTGGCCGCCGACGAGCGCGACCCGGCCGCGCACTGGGCGATGGGCCGGGCCCACTGGCTGGAGGGGCGGCAGGACCAGGCCGTGGCGGAGCTGGAGCAGGCGGTGGAGCTCAGCCCCAACTTCGCGCTCGGCCACTACACGCTGGCCTTCGTGCACTGCCAGGCAGGCGACGCGGCAACCGCTATCGCCGCTTCCGACCAGTCCCGCCGGCTCAGCCCCTGCGACCCGCTCCTGTTCGGCATGCTGGGGGCACGCGCCATGGCGCTGGCGCGGCAGGGCCGGTTCGAGGAGGCGGCGCAATGGGGGCTGCGTGCTGCCAGCCAGCCGAACGCCCATGCCCATATCCTGGCGATCGCCGCCTATGCGCTGGCACTGGCCGGGCGCGTGGCCGAAGGGCGGGCGCAGATGGCGCAGCTGCGCCGCTCGCTGCCCGGCTATCGGATCGATGATTTCCTGCGCGCGATGCGCTTTTCGTCCGACGCGGTGCAGCTATTCCGG
>NZ_WUJP01000756.1 GCF_009806515.1 Geminicoccus flavidas
AAGGCAGCCGCGGGGCTGGACAACTGAGGCAAGCACTCACGGGTTCAGCGTGGGCGGAACATCCTTGCTCAGCATCGGCGGGACATCCGAGTTGCCCTCGGTCCGGTCGCGATAGAGTGCCGCCCTGGCCAGCAGCATCAGTGTCACCGGGGTGGTCACTGACACGAACAGGGCGATCAGGATCTCGTGGAGCACCGGCCGGGTCTGGAGCACGGAGAACAGCAGCATGGATGCCACCAGGACGCCGCCCGTCCCCCAACTGCTGCCCAGCGTCGGCGCGTGGATACGGTCATAGAACCGCTCCAGCCGCAGCAGGCCATAGGAGCCGATCAGGGTGAGCCCGGCGCCGATCAGCAGCAGGACCGACACGAGCACGGCCACCCAGAGCGGCAGGTCGGCTGTCTCGCTCATTCGATCACCTCGCCGCGCATCAGGAACTTGGCCAGCGCCACGGTCGCCACGAAGCCCAGCAGCGAGATGACCAGGGCCGCCTCGAAATAGAGCGTGCTGCCGCTGCGCATGCCAAAGGTCAGGAGGAGCAGCATCGCGTTGACATAGAGCGTGTCCAGGCCCAGCACGCGATCCTGGGCACGCGGCCCGCCGGCCAGCCGGAAGATCGTGCAGAGCATCGCCATGCCCAGCATGATCTGGGCGATCGTGATGGACCAGTTCAGGATCGTGGCGCTCATTCGAAGATCTCCATCAGCAGCCGCTCGTAGCGGTGCTTGATCAGCGCTTGCCAGGCCGCCTCGTCGACCAGGTCGAAGACATGGAGCAGGAGCCGGCCGTGCGCCGGGTCGAACTCTACCCAGGCGGTGCCGGGCGTGGCGGTCACGATGACCGCCAGGACCGACAGGGCGGTCCGGTCGCGCAGGTCAAGCGGGATGACGATGAAGCCGGACGTCCGCTTGGCCCGCCCACCCTGCAGGATGATGCGGGCCACCGCGATATTCGAGCGGACGATGTCGTAGAGCACGATACCCAGCAGCTTGGGCATTGCCAGCCAGTTCTGCAGCCTCGGCTTGTCCGGCTGGAGACGTGCCAGCGCCCAGGTGGCGGCGGCCGCGATGACACCGCCTAGTAGGACATGGTCGAGCGATGGCCGGTGAAGCAGGACCCACATCGCGGTGAGCGAGAGGGTCAGCAGCGGGTAGGGCAGCCAGCGGCTCATGGTGACGGTGCGCTCCTGGGCCCGGGCAGGCGCTCCTTGCCCAGCACGGTCTCGACATAGCTGGTCGGCGCGTGCAGGGCGGTCGCGGCATCGGTCATGTAGCGCATCACCGGCTCGGCCAGCACCGTCAGGGCGACACCGACGAAGAGCAGCATTGCGACGGGCACTGCCTCGCGGATCAGGACGCGCGGCACGATCGGCTCCGGGGGCGCCCATAGGCGGCGGATCCCGGCCCGCATCATGGCGATCAGAGTAGCCAGACCCGAGATGATCAGGAGCGGCACCAGGAGCCAGCCCTGCCAGGAAACCTCCCCGCCGCCCGGCCCACCCGGGTTCAGCACGGCACCCAGCATCACGAACTTGGCGAGGAAGCCACCCAGAGGCGGCAGGCCCGCCAGCAGCAGGGTGCAGCCGATAAACGCCAGGCCCAGCACCGCGAGGGTTGCCGGCACCGGCACGCCCACCTCGTCCTCCTCGTCCTCCAGGTCCTCCTCGACATCCGCGAACACCTGGTCCGGCTCGTCCTCCGGCTGCTCCAGGTCGCGCTCCAGCAGTTCCACCAGGAGGAACAGGGCGCTCAGCGCAACGGTGGAGCTCACCAAGTAGAACAGGGCGCCGCCGGCCACCGCGGGGTCCTCGATGCCGATCGCGGCCAGCACCGTGCCGGAAGACACCAGCACGCAGTAGCCGGTCAGCCGGCCGAGCGAGCGTGCGGCCAGCACGCCGAGCGTGCCGAACACCACGGTCAGCATGCCGCCCACCGTCAGCCAGTCGGCGCCGAAGCCGGCAAAGGCCCCTGCCCCCTCGCCGAACAGGAGCAGCGAAAGGCGCAGGAGGATGTAGACACCTACCTTGGTCAGGATTGCGAACATCGCCGCCACCGGGGCGGCCGCGGCGGCATAGGCGGTAGGCAGCCAGAAGTTCAGGGGCCACATGCCGGCCTTGGTCAGGAAGGCGATGCCCAGGATCGCGGCACCTGCCTCCAGCAGCATCCGGTCTTCCGGCGCCACAGCCGGGATGCGTACGGCCAGGTCCGCCATGTTGAGCGTCCCAGTGACGCCGTAGATCAGGGCGACGCCGATCAGCAAGAAGAACGATGCCACCAGGTTGATGACGATATAGTGCATCCCTGCCTTTACCCGGCGCCGCCCGGAGCCGTGCAGGACGAGGCCGTAGGACGCGGCCAGCATCACCTCGAAGAACACGAACAGGTTGAACAGGTCGCCCGTCAGGAATGCCCCGTTCACCCCCATCAGCAGGAACTGGAACAGGGAGTGGAAATGTGGTGCGGCCCGATGCCAGCGGCCCAGCGCGAAGACCTGGGCCGGCAGGGCCAGGACGGCGGTGAGCAGCAGCATGAGCGCGGACAACCGGTCCACCACCAGCACGATCCCGAACGGAGCCGGCCAGTTGCCGAGGAGGTAGACCCCGGTGGCCGTCTCGCCCGCCTCGGTCGGCAGGTCGGCAAACCGCAGCAGCGCCGCAGCCACCAGCAGGAGCGCCACGCTCGAGGCGGCACCGAACGCGGCCTTCAGCCGGCGTCGGCGCTCGTTGACGAACAGCAGCAGTGCACCCACCACCAGGGGCAGGAGGATCGGCGCCACCATCAGGTGAATGGTCCAGCCTCCGCTCATCGCCGCTCCTGCCCGTCGACATGGTCGGTATCGGCCAAGCCGCGGGATGCCAGCAGCACGACCAGGAACAGCGCCGTCGTGGCAAAACCGATCACGATCGCGGTGAGCACCAGGGCCTGCGGTACCGGGTCAGCATAGGCCGCAGGCCCGCTGCCCGCCGGCCCCAGGATCGGCGGGGCGTCGACGCGCAGCCGACCCATGCTGAAGATGAACAGGTTGACGGCATAGGAGATCAGGGAGAGCCCGATGATCACCTGGTAGGTGCGCGGACGCAGCAGCAGCCACACGCCGGAACCGACCAGGACGCCGATCCCCAGGGCCAGGACCAGTTCCATTACGCCTCCTCGGCTTTGTTGGCCGCCCTGACCGGGCCGATGCGCCGGATCGACTGGTGGGCGATCGCGATCAGCATCAGCACGGTGGCGCCCAGCACCAGGGAGAATACCCCCAGGTCGAACAGCAGCGCGCTGGCGGCAGGGACCTTGCCGATCAGCGGGATTTCCAGATAGCGGCTGTGGGAGGTGAGGAACGGGTAGCCGAATAGCGAGGACCCGATACCGGTAGCGGTGGCGAGCAGGAGGCCGAACCCCATCCAGACCAGGGGCAGCACGCGCAGCCGGTCTTCCAGCCAGCGGGTGCCGACGGCCATGTACTGCATGATGAAGGCAGAGGTCATGGCGATGCCCGCGGCGAACCCGCCGCCTGGCAGGTCGTGACCGCGCAGGAACAGGTAGATGGCCAGCACGATGACGATCGGGAACAGCCACTGCATGATCAACGAGGGCACATAGAGGTAGTCGCTGAGCGTGGCGCCATCCTCGCGGTCGGGTGCTGCCACATCGAACTTGCGCTGGATCTGCTGCTGCATGGGCGGCGCGATGCTGTCCGGGGCGGGCCGGAAGCGTCGCAGGAGAGCGAACACGGTGAGCGCCACGATGGCGAGCACGGTGATCTCGCCCAGCGTGTCGAAGCCGCGGAAGTCCACCAGGGTCACGTTGACCACGTTGGTGCCGCCTCCCTCGGTATAGGCCCGGTCCAGGAAGTAGGCGCCGACCGTCTGCCCTGCCGGGCGCATCATCACGGCATAGGAAAGCAGCATCATCCCGAGCCCAGCGAGCACGGCCAGGATCAGGTCGCGCAGTCGCTGCACCCTCGTGGCGAGGCTGAGCGGCACCGGCATGGCTGCCTCCACCCGCTTGGGCAGCCAGCGCAGCCCGAGCAGGATCAGGACCGTCGTCACGATCTCGACCAGAAGCTGGGTCAGCGCCAGGTCGGGCGCGGAGAGCCAGACGAACGAGACGCACACGCACAGGCCGGCGCCGCCCAGGAGGGCCAGGGCTGCCAGCCGGTGGAACTTCGCCTGATAGGCCGCGATCACCGCGCAGACGGTTCCCACTACCCAGACCAGGGCGAAGATCGGGTCGAACACGGGCGGAAAGGTGAGCCCGCCCAGGCCCGGCCCCTGGCGCCAGAGCGGCAGGAAAGCCGCCAGGATCGCGGCCGCCACCAGCAGCCGGAGCTGCGGTTGGAGGCGGCGGGTTGTCAGGTAGCGCTCCAGGAAGCGCGGCCCGTCGCTGGCGACCAGGGCCACCAGCCGGTCGAAGATGCGCTGGCCCTTGAGGCGGCGGAAGAAGGGGGGGCCGTCCTGGCTGGTGGCGAGGTAGCGCCTGAGGGCCACGCTGAGCAGCGCCCCGCCCACCAGGGCGATGACGCTCATCACCAGGGGCACGTTCAGCCCGTGCCAGACCGCCAGGCTGAACTCGGGCGTCGCCTCACCCAGCACCGAGGTGACCGCGAGGCGCAGGAACGGCTCGATGGTCCGCCCCGGGATGGCGCCGACCACCAGGCAGGACAGCACGAGCAGACTGACCGGCAGGCGCATCCAGAAGGGCGGCTCGTGTGGCGTGCGCGGCAGGCCGACGGGCGGTGGGCCGAAGAACACCGCCTGGATGAAGCGGATCGAGTAGGTGACGCTGAACAGGCTGGCGAGCACCGCGACATAGGGTGTCACCGTGTCGAGGATGGAAGGGACGTGGGTCTCGATCGCCTCGGCGAAGAACATCTCCTTGGACAGGAAGCCGTTGAGTAGCGGCACGCCGGCCATGGCGGCGCTCGCGACCATGGCGAGCGTCGCCGTGATCGGCATGAAGCGGAACAGGCCGCTCAGGCGGCGCATGTCGCGCGTACCGGTCTCGTGGTCGATGATGCCGGCCGCCATGAACAAGGACGCCTTGAAGGTGGCGTGGTTGACCATGTGGAAGATAGCGGCGACGGCGCCGAGCGGGCTGCTCAGGCTCAGCAGCACGGTGATCAGGCCGAGATGGCTGATGGTCGAGTAGGCGAGCAGGCCCTTCAGGTCCTGCTGGAAGATCGCGAAATAGGCGGCGAGGAGGAGGGAGCTCAGGCCCGCCATCCCGACCAGCCAGAACCATTCGGGCGTGCCGGCCATGACCGGCCACAGGCGCGCCATCAGGAACACGCCCGCCTTCACCAGCGTGGCCGAGTGGAGATAGGCCGAGACCGGGGTGGGCGCCGCCATCGCGTTGGGCAGCCAGAAATGGAACGGGAACTGGGCGCTCTTGGTGAAGGCACCCAGCAGGATCAGGATCAGCGTCGGCAGGTAGAGCGGATGGTTACGGATGAGGTCGCCGGCGCTCAGCACCTCGTCCAGATCATAGCTGCCGACGATATGGCCGAGCAGCAGCACGCCGCCCAAGAGCGCCATCCCGCCCGTGCCAGTCACGGTGAGCGATATCCGCGCCCCCTCGCGGGCACTGGCATTGTGGTACCAGTAGCCGATCAGGAGGAAGGAGAAGATGCTGGTCATCTCCCAGAAGATGACCAGCTGGATCAGGTTGCCGGACAGCACCATGCCGAGCATGGAGCCCATGAAGGCCAGGAAGAACGAGAAGAAGCGCGGGACCGGGTCCTCGGGCGACATGTAGTAGCGCGCATAGAGGACTACGAGGAAGCCGATGCCGCTGACCAGCATCGCGAACAGCCAGGCGAAGCCGTCCATCCTGAACACGAGGGTCAGGCCGGAGCTGGCCAGCCAGGGGATTTCGGTGCGCAGCGCGCCACCGGCCGCAATGGCCGGATAGGCCAGCACGGCGCAGCCGAGAGCCCCGCAGGCCACCGCCCCGGCAAGCCAGGACTCGGCGTTGCGGGCTTTGGTGGGCAGAAACGCTGCGATGATGGCGCCGACGAAGGGCAGGACGACCATGGAGATGAGCAAGATGTCGTCCGTCATCCGCGTCGTCCGCGTCCTCTGCTTGTTCTGGTTCGGGAATGGGCCGTTGCCCAATCCCACCCATTATGGTTGACTATCGTCCGGAGAGGCAAGGGTCAGGACCATGATTCTTCATCCAGAGCAGTGCCGTGCCGCCCGCGGTCTCCTGAACTGGTCCCAGGGACGCTTGGCCGCACTGTCCGGCGTATCACGCAGCACGATCAAGGATTTCGAGTGCCATCGCCACTCGCTGCACCGCGCCACGGAGGCCCTGCTGGTCAGGACGTTTGAGGACGGCGGCGTCCGCCTGCTCGGGATCGATGCCGAGGGGCCAGGCGTGCGGCTGAAGGCGTGGCGGCAGGCCCCACCCTGACGCCTCTGGCTCATTCCTGACGGCATCGGGCCGGGCCGACTAGCGCCTGCGTCATGAGCTCGATCTGCGCCGGCTTGGCGATCCGCGGCGCATCCCGGTAGGGTTCGGGGATGATGCGATCGTCATACCCGGTCTCGAACACGAACGGGATGCCCCGGTCGCGCAGCCGGTCGGCGACAGGAAAGCTCAGCTCGCCCACCAGCTCAACGTCCAGCACCGCCCCGTCCAGGCCGGGCGTGGTATCGATCAGGTCCAGCGCCTGGCGGACGCTGGTCACCGGCCCGACGATGCTGGCCCCTTCTGCCTCCAGGGCCTGGACGAGGTCCAGTGCTGCCAGCCGGTCGTCCTCGACCAGCAGGATAAGTCTGCCGGCGAGCAGGCCGTCCGCCGGGCCAGCGTGTCCGGTCATCGCATGCTCCGCCGCTGCCGTACCTGTTCAGGCAACACCCCGCCCAAGCCCCGGTTTCTCCGCCTCAGGCGCTGTGGAGCCGCAGCCGCGACGCCGCAGGAACCGGTTCAGGCACTCGGGTCGGGCGTGATCCGCAGATAGGGCTTCTGCTCGGTGACACCCTTGCTGAAGCACCGCCGCGCCTCGTCGGTCGGGATGGACGGCAGCACGATGACGTCGTCGCCCTTCTGCCAGTTGGCGGGCGTGGATATCGAGTACTGCTGGGTGAGCTGCATCGAATCGATCACCCGCAGCACCTCGTCGAAGTTGCGCCTGGTCGACATGGGGTAGACCAGGGCCAGCTTCACCCGCTTGTCCGGACCGATCACGAACACGCTGCGCACGGCGGCGTTGTCCGCGGCCGTGCGCCCGGCATGGCTGTCGCCGGCACCGGCCGGCAGCATGTCGTAGAGCTTGGCGATCTCCAGCCTGGTGTCGCCGATTATCGGGTAGTTGGGGGCGTGCCCCTGGGCCTCCTCGATGTCGGCGGTCCAGCCATGGTGATCCTCGACCGCGTCGACGCTGATGCGGATGATCTTCACGTTGCGCTCGTCGAATTCCGGCTTCACCCTGGCCGTATAGCCGAGTTCGGTCGTGCACACGGGGGTGAAGTCCTTCGGATGCGAGAACAGCACCGCCCAACTGTCGCCGATCCACTCGTGGAACCTGATCCTCCGCCCGGTCGTATCCGCCTCGAAGTCGGGAGCGATGTCGCCCAGCCGTATCGCCATCTACGCCGGCCCCGGCTGGTTAATGCCGCAATACTAAACGCACATTGTGAATTCCAGGATAGGAAATTTGGTGGGCGGGACGGCAGGCGGCCCGGCGCCGCCGCCGGAGGGCCGGCCTGATGGGCGAGGAGCGCGACGACGTGGTGGGGCCAGGGCCGGAGCCGGACGCCGCTCCGGGCGAAGATGCCCACTCGCCCCGGGAGATCCCGGCGGAAGGCTGGCTCGCCGTGCTGCGCCGAGTCTTCTGGCAGGCGATCTCCGACGAGATCGGCATGGCCGCGGCGAGCTGCGGCTTCTATGCGATCCTGGCGCTGTTCCCGGTGATCCTGATGGCGATCTCAATCTATGGCCTGTTCAACGACCAGACCACCGCGGCCCGGCAACTAGAAGCGCTGCAGGGCGTCCTGCCGCCTTCGGCCTTCGAGCTGGTCCGCGACCGGGTGCAGGACGTGGCCAGCGCCGGCCGCACCCGGCTCAGCTCCAGCCTGGCGGTCAGCCTCGCCGTGGCCCTGTGGAGCGCGATGAACGGGGTGAAGTCGATCATCACCGCGCTCAACGTCGCCTACGAGGAGAAGGAGAAGCGCAGTTTCCTGCGGCTGAACCTGGAGGCGCTGCTGATCACCCTGTGCGGGATCGTCGGGACGATCGTGGCGCTGGCGGTGATCGTCGCCGTGCCGGCGGCCCTGGCATCCGGATGGCTGGGGCCGGTCCCAGCCCTGCTGGTGCGCGCCAGCTCCTTCCTCCTGCTGCTGGTCTTCGCCATGCTGGCCCTGGCGCTGGTCTACCGCTTCGGGCCCTCCCGGGAGGACGCCAAGTGGCGCTGGGTGACGCCGGGCTCGGTCCTGGCAGCCACACTCTGGCTGCTGGTCTCCCTGGGCTTCTCCTTCTATGTCGGCCGGTTCGGCGACTATGACGCGCTCTACGGGACGCTCGGCGGCGTGGTGGTGGCCATGTTCTGGTTCTGGATCTCGGCCTACGCCCTGCTGCTGGGCGCGGAGCTCAATGCGGAACTGGAGCTGCAGACCCGCCACGACACCACGATCGACCCGGCAGCACCAATGGGCCGCCGCGGCGCCTTCGTGGCGGACCATGTCATCAGGCGCTGAAGCCTGGACGCCGCGGCTCAGGGCCGGCCGAGCAGCAGGCGGTCTATCGCCTGGGCCACGCCGTCCGCGTCATTGCCGGCCGTGACGAAACGCGCCGCCGCCTTCACCTCGTCTGATGCCTGGCCCATCGCGATCGCGAGCCCGGCCTTGGCGAACATCGGCAGGTCGTTGTGCCCGTCGCCGATTACCGCGACCCGCTCGAGTGGCACGCCGATCGCTTCGGCGAGCGCCACCACGCCGCTGCCCTTGTCCGCCTCCGGCGCGGTGACGTCCAGGTAATAGGGCTGGGAGCGCAGCGCCTGCGCCTGCCCCGCCAGCGCCCTGCCCTCCTCCTGCTCGAGTGCGGCAAGGAGCGCATGGTCGTCGCTGGCGGCCACGATCTTGTCGACGCGCACCACATGGTCGGCGAGGTTCTCGACCAGCTCCGGCCCGAAGCCGACCGCCCGCTCCTCGCGCGCCACCAGCGGGCCATCCGCCTTCTCAACCAGCCAGCGGTCGTCGGAGAACAGCCAGAGCTCGATGCCGGGCCGGCGCAGCCGCTCCAGGGCGGTCCGCGCGGTCGCATCGGCCAGCCGGTAGGCCCGCAGGATCGCGCCGTCGGTCGCCACGATTGTGCCGCCATTGAACGCCGCCGCCGGTTCGGTGACCTGCAGCCCGTCCAGCGGCAGGCGCAGGCCGCGGGTCGGCCGGGCGCTGATGATGCTGAAGCGCACGCCTGCCCGGCGCAGGCGGTCCACTGCCTGCCTGGTCACTTCGGTCAGGCTCTTGTCGGTCCGCAGCAAGGTGCCGTCGACATCGCTGATCAGCAGGTCGATGGCGGGCAGCCCCCGATCCCCTTCCACCGTCGTGCGGGTCAATGCGCTTCTCCTTGCCGCCGGGGCCCTTGGCTTCGCGGGTGATGCGACTGCAACGCCTCACGCGCGAACCGTCAAGGACATGGGCCCGCCAGAGTGATACCTCCAGCCGCCGGTGCGGCACGGTCGGCATGGCGGGGGCGGGCCGGCATCCGGCCGGAACGCACGCACGCGGAAAACGTTGGAGGGGCATCACCGGACCGGCCCGCGTGGGCGGCCGAAGGAGAAGCTGAGATGGCGCGCAACCCCGATTCGCCGACGATCGAGCAGGCGGAACAGGCAGCTCTGGACCATGCCGAGGCGCAGACCCCGGAGGGGGATGCTTCGCTGGTCGTGTTCGGGCGGGACGTCGACAGCTATGACGGGCAGGGCACCAGCCCGCAGGCCGAGGACGCGACCGCGCAGGACTGGGCGGTCGCCGACGCGGTGCGCCCGGACTTCCAGGAGGAGACCGTCGACGGGCTGAACGAGCTCGAAGAGTCGGCCAGGGCCAGTGCCGAGGACCTGGCGATGGACGAGCCGCTGGAAGAACGGATCCGCCGCAAGGCCTACGAGCTCTGGGAATCCGAGGGCGGCCCGCATGGCCGCGCCGACGACCATTGGCACCTGGCGGCCGCCCTGGTCGCCGAGGAAGACGCGGCCCGCTCGAGCCTGCTGCCCTTCGACGGTGGCCTCGACGAGCCGGTCGAGGAGGCGAGGGTCACGGAGAATCTCGGCGAGTTCCAGGGGCTCGCCGACCAGGGTGCGGAAACCGACCGCGACATGACCGACCGCATCAACAGCTGATTGCGGCCGGATCATCCCGCTTCCAGGCCCCGGCCGGCGACGGCCGGGGGCCTTTGTGTGTTCCGACAGCCCGGATCACGCGCTGCGCTGGATCGCCTGTCCCGCCGCGGCGGCATCCGCCTGGGCCCTGCCTGACCGCGTGGCGGCCGCCAAGCAGAGCCGCACCGCCTCCTCGAAGGTGAAGGCGCGGTAGTCAGCCATTACCTCCTCCGGCAGCTCGCGGCGCTCGTCTTCCTCGGACGGCCGCCACAGGCCCAGCAGGATCGCGGCCTTGGGGATCCGGCGCCGGATCCGCTTGGCCGCAGTCCGGGCCGGGATCAGGCTCGCCGGATCCAGATAGGACAGGCAGACCAGCGCCACCCCAGTCGGATCCAGGCGGAACAGGTTGGCCGTGCTGATCGCCTCGGTGCCAACGATCCGCGAGCGTAGGCCATGCTTGCCCAGGAGCTGGGCCAGGATCCTGGAAGCGGAATCGTCGAGCGGCCCGCGGCCCGAGATGATCAGCACCGGCGCCT
This sequence comes from Geminicoccus flavidas, assembly GCF_009806515.1. Taxonomy (GTDB): domain Bacteria; phylum Pseudomonadota; class Alphaproteobacteria; order Geminicoccales; family Geminicoccaceae; genus Geminicoccus; species Geminicoccus flavidus. The sequence continues at coordinate 10,848 of NZ_WUJP01000756.1, forward strand.
CGCCCGACCATTCCAGCGCCAGCGCCTCCTCGGTCAGCACCGGCAGGTGGAGCGCGGAATCCTCGTCGTCCTCGTCCTGGTCGAACGCCGCCTCCGCCTCCGGGTCGTCCGTGCCGGTGAGCGATCTGGGGCGGTCCTCCTGGTCCGCCAGGTCGTCGATCAGCTCCTCCAGGCTGGTCCGGATCCGGGAAAGGCGCTCCTCGTCCAGGGCGCCGCGGGCATGGTCGGCCTGCGCCAGCTCTAGGCCCTTGAGGGCCACCTGGTCGTAATAGGAGGTGAGCGATCGTTCCTTGAGGTACTCGGTCGCCTTCTCGATGGCCTCGATCGGGTCGCCTGCCAGCATCCGTTGGTAGAACAGCTCCGCGGGTGTCAGCGCCGGCCGGTCGCCGAACATGATGTCCAGGAATTCCAGCGACTTCACGTGCCGGCCCAGGACCACGAGGCAGACGGTGATGGGCGTTGCCAGCAGCAGCCCGATCGGCCCCCACAGCCAGGTCCAGAAGGTCGCGGCCGCCACCACGGCAGCCGGGGCCAGACCGGTCGATCGGCCATAAAGCATGGGTTCGATGCCGTGGCCGACGATCGGCTCGATCACCACGAACAGGGCCAGGGTCCACAGCGCCATGGACCAGCCCGGGTCGACCGCACCGGCGAAGATGATCGGGAACACCGCGCCGATGATCGCGCCCACATAGGGCACGAAGCGCAAGGCGCCCGCCAGCACGCCCCACAGGATCGGGCTCGGCACGCCGATCAGCCACAGGCCCAGGCCGATCACGCAGCCATAGGCCGAATTGAGCCCCACCTGGGTCAGGAACAGGCGGCTCAGCCGCCGCCCGGCATCGTCCAGGGCGGCCGTGGTGTTCTGGATGTCGTGCGCGCCGGCCAGACGGATCAGCCGGTTGCGCAGGTCCTCGCGCGCCAGGAGGATGAAGATCACGAAGATGATGATGATGCCAGTGGTGGCGAGCGGATGCAGGAGCGGGTTGATGATCAGCGCCAGGGTCGCCAGGGCGCCGGGATCCGCCTGGTGGATGATCACCGGGATGGGCGTCATCTCCTCCGGCGTCACGCCCGGCTCCGGCCCGATCGTCCGGGTCGGCTGTGCCGGCTGCTCGTTGAGCTCCCGGCTCAGCCCCTCCAGCATCCGCGACATCCGGTCGACGATCCCGCCGCCGCCCTCGGTGGCGCCGCGAAACGAGCGGATCTTCTCCTGCATGGTCGACTGGTAGCGCGGCAGGTCGGTGGCCAGCTCGGTGAGCTGGGCGGCCATGAGGGTGCCGAGCCCGAAGATCAGGATGAACGCCAGCATCACCGTGGACAGGACCGCGATGCTGCGCGGCACGAAGTAGCGCTGGAGGAGGCGCACCATCGGCGCCAGCACGAAGCTGAGCAGCACCGCCAGCGCTGCGGGGACCAGGACCTCGCGGCCGAAATAGAGAAAGCCGATGATGACAACCGCCACGAACAGCCCTGAGGCCGGTGAGGCGCGCATGCCGTCCGGGATGCGGGTCTCGATCGGGGCTGGGATCTGAGGCATCTGGTCTCGCTGCTGGTGGTGGGGAGAGAAGCCCCGAACCAGACAACAGCCAACATTGCGCGGCGCGCCGTCGGCCGCCAGAAAATTTCCAGCTGGTGCCGCAAGGTGACGCCCGCGGGGCCGGAAGGCATGGCAGGCGGTCCCTCGAACCCAGGTGGCGCCGGACCGTCGATGTTCTATAACATGAGGTGGTCCGATCCGCCGGAAGGCCCTGGCAGCGCCGGAGCGAGCCGGGAAGGGGGAAGCATGGACAACCCGCTCGCGCGCAAGCTCTCTCACTTCACGAGGCTGTCGGCGAGCGACCAGGCGGCCCTCGACCTCCTGTCGCGGCAGCGCGTCCGCCAGGTCAATGCCCGCCACGACCTGATCCGGGAGGGCGACCGGCCGGACCACGTCAACCTGATCCTGTCGGGCTGGGCCTGCCGCTACAAGACGCTGGAGGATGGCCGGCGCCAGATCATCGCCATCCTGCTGCCGGGTGATCTCTGCGACCTGAACATCTTCATCCTGCGCACCATGGACCATTCGATGGCGGCCATCACGCCGGTCACCCATGCCGAGGTCAGCCGGGAGGTGCTGGAGGAGGTCACGCTGAAGCAGCCGCGGATCACCCAGGCCCTGTGGTGGGACGCGCTGGTCACTGCCGCGATCCAGCGCGAATGGAGCGTCAGCCTCGGCCAGCGCACCGCCCTGGAGCGGGTGGGCCATATCCTGTGCGAGCTGTTCGTCCGGCTGCGGATGGTGGGCCTGACCAACGGCAACTGCTGCGAGTTCCCGATCACCCAGGTCGATCTCGCCGATGCCACCGGCCTGTCCGCGGTGCATCTCAACCGGACCCTGCAGGAACTGCGCGCGGGCGAACTGATCGTCCTGCGCGACCGGCTGCTGACCATCCGGGACCTGCCGGCCTTGCAGGTGCTCTCGCTGTTCAACCCGAACTACCTGCACCTGGACGCCGAGGGCCAGCAATACGGAGCCAACGAGCCGTGAGCACTGCCCC
>NZ_WUJP01000757.1 GCF_009806515.1 Geminicoccus flavidas
GCCCGGAATGCCGGCCAGCACCTGCCTGCAGGCCGGTGCCGAGTTCTTCGCCGCCGCCGACGTCGCCACCTTCGAGCATGACCTCGCGGCCGGGCTCTTGCGGCTTTCCAGAGCGGCCGTCGAGATGGTGGGGATCGGGAGCGAGCACTGCGTGGACGTGGCGGACCACGACCGCAGCGTCCATGCTGACGACCTCGACCGGCTGCGCGCCGAGCGGCGCAGGGCTGCCGAGCGCGGCGGCCCGTTCCAGTTCGCCTACCGGATGGTGCGCCCGCGGGACGGGCGAGTCATCTGCCTGGAGGCACGCGGCACCGCGCTGCGCCAGCCGGCAAGCGGCGGGGTCACGCTCGGCGGGATCCTGTGGGACGTCACCGCGGCACGGGCCGGCGACAGCGAGGTCGCGGCCTTGTGCCGTGCGCTCAGCATGGAGGTCGCGGCACTGACCCGGCTGCACCGCCTGTCAGGGCGCCTCGCGGCCTGCACCCGGCTTGAGCCGCTCCTGGAGCAGGTGCTGGATGCCGCCATGGCGCTGCAGGATGCCGATCTGGGTGTCCTGCGGCTCTACGAGCCCGAGCACCGCACGCTCAGGATCGCGGCACAGCGCGGCTTCGACCAGGCGGTGGTGGACGAGTTCCGCGTGCTGCCGGTGACGGGCCGGATGCTGGTGGTGGTCCGGGCATTTAACACAAGACGCCGGATCGCGGTGGAGGACATCACCCGCGATACCGACCCGCTGCTGGACAAGGACCGCGCGAGGGAGCTGGGCATCCGCGGGGCGCAGGCCATCCCGCTCATCGACGGGGGCAGTCGCCCGCTGGGCGTGCTATCCGCCTATTTTCGTGCACCCATGCTGCCCTCGGCGAGCGATCTGCATCATCTCGACCTGTTCGTAACCCAGGCGGCCGAGGCGATCGGCGCCCGGCTGGACGAGCCCGTCCAGCAGCTTGCCGTCAACCGGCTGCGTGCCGGTTGGGACGCCATCCCGCAGCCGGTCTGGCAGGCGGATGCGGCAGGCGCCTGGATCTGGGCCAGCCGGGACTGGCAGAGCCTGACCGGCCAGACCGCGGACGTATCGGCCGGTGCCGGCTGGCTGGACGCCCTGCATCCGGACGATCGCGCCCGAATCGGTGATGCGCTGGGCAAGGCCCGGGGCACTGACCGGTTCGAGGCCGACCTCCGGCTGTGGCACGCGGCCGAGGGGCACCATCGCTGGTCCAGGATGCGGGCGGAGCCGCTGCCCGATGAGGCCGGCGGGCCGGCCGGGTGGGTCGGCATTACCGTCGACATCGACGACCTGCATGGCCGCCAGGAGCGGCAGCAGCACCTGATGGAGCAGTTGCAGCACCAGTTGCGCAACACGCTGGCGGTGGTGCGCTCGATCGCCCGCCGCACCGCCGAGAGCGCCTCGAACCTGCAGGACCTGGCTGCCCATCTGGATGGGCGGATCGGCGCGCTGGCGCGGGTCCAGGCGGCCGTGACCCGCTTTCCCGGCCGCGGCGTCGACCTGCAGGGCCTGATCGACGAGGAACTGCTCGCGAGCCATGTCCGGCAGTCGAGCCGGCTGCAGGTCGTGGGGCCGCCGGTGCGGCTGAAGGGCAAGGCGGCGGAAGCGCTGGGCCTGGCCATCCACGAGCTGGTCACCAACGCGCTGGAGCATGGCGCGCTGTTCAGCCCGGACGGCCGCATCATGGCGTGCTGGTCGGTGGAGGGTGCCAGCCCCGAGGGCAGGCTGCATTTCGTCTGGGAGGAGCTGTCCGGCGGCAACCCGCAACCGGGGCCGGAGGGCTTCGGCATGCTGCAGCTCAAGCGTGGCCTGGTCTACGAGCTGCGTGCCGAGGTGGAGGTCGATTTCCGGCCGGACGGGATCCGCTGCGACCTGCGCATCCCCTTGAGCGCCGGGATCGTGCCGGACGATCCGCCCGGCGAGGCCGGCGGGATGGCTCCGGCCGGCATCGCCTCCTGACGGGAGGGTCCCGGGCGGCTCATGCCGCGGCGTCGTAGCCCAGCGTGCGGTTCAGGCGCTCGATCAGCTCGCCTGCGGCCTCCGCGATCACCGTCCCGGGCGGGAAGATCGCCGCGGCACCCGCTGCCTTCAGGGCGTCATGGTCCTGCGGCGGGATCACGCCGCCCACCACGATCAGGATGTCGTCGCGCCCGCGTGCCGTGAGCTCGGCCTTCAGCGCCGGGACCAGGGTCAGATGGCCGGCCGCTAGGCTGGAGACGCCCACGACATGGACGTCGTTGTCGACCGCCTGCTGGGCCGCCTCGGCCGGCATCTGGAAGAGCGGGCCGATGTCCACGTCGAAGCCCAGGTCGGCGAAGCTCGACGCGATCACCTTCTGGCCGCGGTCATGGCCGTCCTGGCCCATCTTGCAGATCAGGATGCGCGGCCGGCGCCCCTCGTTCTCGGCGAACCGCTCCACCATCGCCCGGACCTTCGCCACCTTGGCCACCGACCGCGTCTCCTGCCCGTAGATCCCGGTGATCGTGCGGATCTGCGCCACATGCCGCCCCCAGACCCGCTCCAGGGCCTCGGTCATCTCGCCGACCGTGGCACCCGCCCTGGCCGCCTCGATCGAGCCAGCCAGGAGATTGCCCTGCCCCTCCTCCGCCATGGCGGACAGGGCCGCGAGCGAACAGTTGACCGCCGCCTGGTCGCGCCCGGCCTTGAGGCGGGCGAGCTTGTCCAACTGCTCCCGGCGCACCGCGCCGTTGTCGACCTTCAGGACCTCGATCGCCTGCTCCTGCTCCGCCCGGTACTTGTTGACGCCGACCACCACCTGCTGGCCGGAGTCGATCCGGGCCTGGGTGCGCGCCGCCGCCTCCTCGATCCGGAGCTTGGGGATACCCTGCTCGATCGCCCGCGCCATCCCGCCGCTGGCCTCGACCTCCTGGATGTGCTCCCAGGCACGGGCGGCCAAGTCCGCGGTCAGCCTCTCGACGAAATAGGAGCCACCCCAGGGGTCCGCCGGCCTCGTGGTGCCGCTTTCCTCCTGCAGCAGGATCTGGGTGTTGCGCGCGATCCGGGCGGAGAAGTCGGTCGGAAGCGCCAGCGCCTCGTCCAGCGAGTTGGTGTGCAGCGACTGGGTGTGGCCCTGGGTCGCCGCCATCGCCTCGATCATGGTGCGGGTGACGTTGTTGAACACGTCCTGCGCCGTGAGCGACCAGCCGCTGGTCTGGCAATGGGTGCGCAGGCTGAGCGAGCGTGGGTCGGCCGGGTCGAACTGCTTCATGAGCTTGGCCCAGAGCAGCCGCCCGGCGCGCAGCTTGGCGATCTCCATGAAATAGTTCATGCTGATCGCCCAGAAGAACGACAGGCGCGGCGCGAACGCGTCGACCTTCAGCCCGGCGGCCAGGCCGGCCCGGACATATTCCACGCCGTCCGCCAGCGTGTAGGCGAGCTCCAGGTCCGCGGTCGCCCCGGCCTCCTGCATGTGGTAGCCGGAAATGCTGATCGAGTTGAATTTCGGCATCCGCTCGGCAGTGAAGGCGAAGATGTCCGAGATCACCCGCATGCTGTGCCGGGGCGGAAAGATGTAGGTGTTGCGGACCATGAACTCCTTGAGGATATCGTTCTGGATGGTCCCGGTCAGCTTCTCGGGTGGCACCCCCTGTTCTTCCGCCGCCACCACGAACAGGGCGAGGATCGGCAGGACAGCACCATTCATGGTCATCGACACGCTCATCCGGTCGAGCGGGATGCCGGCGAACAGCTCGCGCATGTCCAGGATCGAATCGATCGCCACCCCGGCCATGCCGACATCGCCCATGACGCGGGGATGGTCGCTATCGTAGCCGCGATGGGTGGCGAGGTCGAAGGCGATCGAGAGCCCCTTCTGCCCGGCGGCGAGGTTGCGCCGGTAGAAGGCGTTGCTCGCTGCCGCGGTGGAAAAGCCGGCATATTGCCGGATCGTCCAGGGCGACTGGACGTACATGGTCGGATACGGCCCGCGCACGAAGGGCGGAATGCCGGGCAGGCTGTCCAACGTCGCGATACCTGCCCGGTCTGCCGAGCTGTAGAGGGGGGCGAGCCCGATTCCCTCGGGCGTCTCGAAGCAGGGGGGCTGCGGGGCGCCGGCGGTTGCCGCCGGGCGCGGCCCGAGCGGCAGGCCGGCGAGGCTCGGGACCTTCCTCATCGCAGCTGCTCCACCACGTCTTCCAGATAGGTCATCAGGTCGTCGCCCTGCCGCACGAAGCGATCGACGCCGGCCTCCGCCAGCGCCGGCGCGACGTCGCGCGGCCGCCCCATGAGATGAACCGCACCTGCTCCGGTTTCACGCAGGTGACGCACCGCCGCCACGCCGCTTTCGGCATAATCGGCATCGTCCCCGGCGATCAGCACCAGGCGCGCCTCCGGTGGGACCGCGTCCGACCGGTCGGTGACCGCGGCTTCGAGCCCAGCGGCCGCCAGAAGCCCTTGGGCGAAGCCCAGCCGTCCCGTGTGCCGCGCAACCGGACCCAGGGTCAGGACCGGCACCGGGGCCAGTCCCGCCTGGAGCACCCGGTCACGCAGATCTTCCAGCTCCTGTGCATCGCGGACCCGCGGCAGGCGCCGGCCAAGTGCCTCTTCCCGCCTAGACGGCACCTCGCGCTCGCCTCCGTCCGGATGGAGGCTCACCCCCAGGATCGGCCGCCGGCGCGTCGCCACCAGTGCCCGGCGACTGGCCCGGCGCTCGGCGAGCAGGTCCTCCACCAGACCTATGCGGCAGGCAGCGGCCATGCCGCCCGCGGCCTCGACCCGCTGCAGCACTGCCCAGCCGGCACCCGCCAGCTGTTCGGACAGTTGCTCGACATGCCAGCTGCCGCCGGCCGGATCGGCCACCAGGCCCAGACGGCTTTCCTCCAGCAGGACGTTCTGGATGTTGCGCGCCATCCGCGCGGCGAACGGGTCGGGCGGCGCGCAGGCATGGTCGTGCGGCAGCACGGTCACCGCGTCGGCGCCGCCCAGGCCGGCGGCCGCGGCAGCGATCGTGTTGCGCAAGAGGTTGGTCCAGCGGTCATAGCGGGTCAGCATCCGCGCCGAGCTGGTCGCGAGCACCGTCGGGCGGAGTGCCGGCAGTTCCAGGATCTCGGCCACCCGCCCCCAGAGCCGGCGCAGGGCGCGCAGCTTGGCGATGCCAGCAAAGAAGTCGGCACTGGTGGTGACCCGCAGGATCGCCCGCTCCAGCACCCGACCCGGCTCCTGCACCTCCTCCAGCCGGCGGGCGAGATCCACCGCCAGGGCAATGGTCAGGCCGATCTCCTCGGCGTCGCTGGCACCGGCATCGTCGAAGATCGGGCCGCCCAGGGCGAAGCGGACATCGTCGCGGCCGGCGAGGCCGGCGGCGACGATGTGCCGGGCGGCCTCGTCCGGGCCAGC
>NZ_WUJP01000758.1 GCF_009806515.1 Geminicoccus flavidas
ACCACCGACCCCGCCCCGCCCGCCAAGTCGGCCAGAATCGCCCGGTTGGCGGCGATCGGGTCAGCCAGCTCGCAGCGGGCCCGGATGTCCCAGGCGGTCCGGCCCATCGCCGTGCCGCGCAGCCAGGGCGCCTGGCCGGGCGGCGGCGCTTCGGGCAGCTCGTCCCGCCTGGTATAGAGCGGCTCGATGCGCAGCCCGTCCTCGGTGCGCGCCACCAGCCGCTCCTCGATCCCGGCACCCTTCAGCCCCTTGAGGACCAGGGCCTCCCAGGCCTCGAGCTCCGGGGTCGGGAAGTCGGCGGCGAGGTTCGGCAACGCGGACAAGGGTCTCTCCGGCAGCAGCAAGAGGGCAGTGCCGGCTCCGGCCGGCAAGCCGCCGGCCAGAGCATACGCCGCCGATCCCTCACCTGCCACCACCGCCGCTGCGCCGACCGCGGCCCGCTCCAGGTGGCGGACGGCCGCAGGGCGCTCTACATCAGGCGCGGCCACCTGAGATGGAGGAACGAGCTTGCGCTATCTGCACACCATGGTCCGGGTGACCGATCTTGAGCAATCGCTGCATTTCTACCGCGACCTGCTGGGCCTCAAGGAGGTCCGGCGGAGCGAAAGCGAGAAGGGCCGCTACACGCTGGTGTTCCTGGCAGCACCCGAGACCCCGGAGGCGACGATCGAGCTCACCTACAACTGGGATCCCGAGACCTATACGGGCGGGCGCAATTTCGGCCATCTGGCCTACGAGGTCGACGACATCTACGCCTTCTGCCAGCACCTCCAGGACAATGGCGTGACCATCAACCGCCCGCCGCGCGACGGCCGCATGGCGTTCGTGCGCTCGCCCGACGGCATCTCGATCGAGCTGTTGCAGAAGGGCGGCGCGAAGGAGCCGGCGGAGCCCTGGAAGTCGGCCGGGAACATCGGGACCTGGTGAGGCCCGCCCTTGCTCACGATGCTGTGAGAAAACCGCGGACATGGCCTGCTCCGCTTCCGGAAACGTCGATGCCGCAGCCAGAACGGTTGCTGCAATGCAGCAATCCCGTAGAGTCGTTCCCTCACCAAGCGACGGGAACGACGATGGCTGTGCGATACCGCAGCGCCTATCGGCGCTACTTGTTCTTTCGGCGGCTGCGCACGGGGCTGACGGTCCTGTGCGGGCTGGCGGGCCTGTTCATATGCTACCTGATGTACCGCAACCTCGAGCAGAACGGGCTGTCGCTCCACCTCAGCGAACTCGTCCCGCTGCTCGGCGTCCTGCTCCTGTCGCTGGCGGTGCCGTGGCTGCTGGTCAGCCCGTTCGTCCGCAAGCCGTCGGAACTATGAGGAAATCCGCTTGCCGCTGATCTCGATCGTCACGGTCTGCCGCAACGCCGCGGGCTCGATCGAGGCCATGCTCGCCTCAGTCGCAGCGCAACGCGGCCGGGCGATCGAGCATGTGGTGATCGACGGCGCCTCGACCGACGGCACGCTGGAGATCCTGGAGCGCTGGCGGCAGCATCTGGCGGTGCTGGTCAGCGAGCCGGATGGCGGGATCGCCGATGCCTTCAACAAAGGGGTCGCCCGCGCCAGCGGCGCCTGGCTGATGTTCCTCAACGCCGACGACCGGCTGGGTCCGAACCAGGTCGCCCGCGCGGCCGCCACGCTGGAGCGGAGCGGTGCCGACGGCGTGTTCGGCGATCTGATCTGCGAGGACGGGTCTGGCCGCCCGCTGCACCGGATCGCGGGCGACCCCGACTATGCCGCCTGGATCGACCGGGCCTTTCCGGCGCTCAACCACCCGACCCTGCTGGTCCGGCGCGACCTGTTCGACGAGATCGGCGGCTTCGACCCGAGCCTGCGGGTCGCCATGGACTATGACTGGTGCCTGCGCGCGCACCGGGCGGGCGCCCGCTTCGTCTACGACCCGGAGGTCACCGGCCATTACCGGCTGGGCGGCGCCTCGGATCGGCAATGGCTGCGCGCGGCCAGTGAGCTGCGTGCCATCTCGATCCGCCACGGGCTGCCGCCGGCTCAGGCCTGGCCGATCTGGGGCGGGCGGGTGGCGCGGGCCGCCGCCCAGCGCCTGCTCGGCCGCATCCTGCCAGGCCAGGTCCACGCCGCGCTGCGGCGCCGGGTCAACCGGAGCCACCGCACGGCGTGACCTTGGAGGCCCGGTTCAGCCTGCGTCGATCGCGTCCGCGATCACCTTGGTCATGGTCTCGGGCGGCGCCTCGTAGTTGAACACCGCCAGGTTGGTGCCGTCCGGGCCCATCAGGTAGCTGTAGGTGCTGTGGTCCATCAGGTACTCGGTGCTCTGCTCGCTCTGGGCCTTGGCGAAGTAGACCCGCCAGGCCTTGGCCGCACCCGCCACCTGCTCCGTGCTGCCCGACAGGCCGACGATCCGCGGGTCGAACAGCTCGACATACTCGGCCAAGTCCTCGGGCCGGTCGCGCTCGGGATCGATCGAGACGAACCAGGCCTGGACCTGCTGCGCCTTGGGGCCGAGCTGCTCCAGCACCTCGGAGAACTTCTGCAGCTCGTTGGGGCAGAAGTCCGGGCAGTAGCGATAGCCGAAGAACATCAGCGTCAGCTTGCCCTGGAGGTCAGCCTCGGTGACGGTGCGGCCATCATGCGCCACCAGAGTGAACGGCCCGCCCACCGGCACCTCGCGGATCACGCCCGGGATCTCCGGCGCCTCCGCCCTGGCCGGCTCGAACCAGCCGGCCTGCCAGCCAACGATGCCGACAGCTGCCGCGGCGATCACACCGGCAGCCGCGGCGGGCAGGATCCTGCCCTTCATGCTCATCCTCCCGCCTCCTGGCCACCGTGGTCGCCATGGTCGCCATGGCTGTCATGATCGGCCACCGGCTTGGCGGCGGCCCCCGGCTTCTCGACCGCCAGCTCGACCTCTACCGTACCGGCCTTCTCGAAGGTCAGGCTCAAGGGGATACGCTCACCCGGCTTGAACGCCTGGGTGGGGCCGATCAGCATCGCGTGCATCCCGCCTGGTGCCAGCGCCACCGTGCCGCCCGCCGGGATCTCGATGCCGCCCTCGATCGGCCGCATCTTCATGACGCCGTTCTCGATCGTCATGTCGTGCAGCTCCACGACCCGGGCCGCCGGGCTCTCGGCCGACACCAGCCGGTCCGCGGCATTGCCGTGATTCGCGATCGTGAAGTAACCGCCAGCGGCCGGCTGGCCCTGCGGCACCGCGCGGGTCCAAGGATGGCCGATCGCCAGCTCGCCCAGCTCGTACTCATGGG